>JBIPOO010000038.1:0-23108 GCA_044379045.1 Saprospira sp. | reverse complement strand
CCACTACTCAGATTTTTGACATCTTTAGAGTCTCCATCATTATAAAAACTAACCTCTTCCTCCTTGTTATCTAAACTATCTTTGAGCGTCTCGGTGCCTGCATCAAAATCAATACTTTCGTTGTAAAAGGCAATATCTTTTGATACGATACCCCTGTGCTGTTTTATCTGAAAGGCAAGGGCTACAAAATTATCTCTGAAGGGAAAATTATCAGAATAATAAAGGTCGATACTGTCAACAAATTTACCATTCGCTAATTTTTCCCAACTATACTTTGGAAAGCTGCTGAGTGGCCTTTTCTCGAATTCCGATACAGCTTTTTTAGGCATTACAAAGAACAATACTCCCATGCCCGTAAGTAGGAGCACGTAGAGTACGCTATTGAGCCTTAATAAAAATTTTCCAAGCATGAATTGATCAGAATCTGAAATAAATGAAGGGGTTATAAGTGTCGCCTACCAGCATGGTAATTGACAAAAATAATAAAAATATCTGTATTCCGGTAACTCCAATAAAGTAAATCAGTGAAGCGCGCTCCCGTACGACCTTCTCGAACCATTTGGAGAAATAGGGATATACAGGCAAGCACAACAATAATGCCAGCACGAGCCAGAATACATGGTTTTGCAGTACCAGATTTAATTTGAAACTCCAAAGCGGGTTGCCTGCTGCCCCCACCATAACCGACAGGAACTCAATCAGTCGGCTCATATCTGCAAAATAGAAAAGCGTCCAGCCAAATAAGGTCGCAATAATCAGGTAAAGATGCGCAAAGGGCGGAACGGCTTTCAATACCCTGCCCAGAAATAGCCTTTCTAAGAATATTAAGATGCCGTAATAGAGTCCCCAGAGCACAAAATTCCAACTTGAGCCATGCCAAAGCCCCGTCAAAGCCCAAACGATAAAGAGATTGAGATAAGCCCTGAAACGACCTTTTTTGTTGCCGCCCAATGGGATATAAACATAATCTCTGAAAAATGTTCCTAAGGACATATGCCAACGTCGCCAAAAATCAGTTGCCGACTTTGAAATGTAGGGATAGTTAAAATTTTCGAAATAGTGAAATCCTACGGTTCTGCCCAGGCCTATTGCCATGTCGCTATATCCTGAAAAATCAAAATAAATCTGAATAGAAAACATCAGAATGCCAAACCAGGCCTCGCCTACACTCAGCGTACTGAAATCGACCAGGGGTTCGCCACTGCTGATATCCATCGGGCCAAGATAGGTACGGGCCAATTCACCAGCAGTATTGGCAATAAAAACCTTTTTGAAAAGACCGATGCTAAATCTCAATAGCCCTTGACTGATATCGTAGGCAGTTTCTTTTCGCGATTCAATTTCATGCGCTACATGCGAGTAACGTACAATGGGTCCTGCAACCAACTGATGGAACAAACTCACAAAAAGCAGGAATTTGAGCGGATCGCGCTGTGCTTTTACCTCGCCACGATAGACATCGATAGAGTAGGAGATGGTCTGAAAAGTATAAAAGGAAATGCCTATAGGAAGCGAAAAATGCGGCGCCTGTAATTTTGTCCCCAACAGAAAATTGATATTTTCATAAATAAAAACATTGTACTTGAAGGCGGCTAGCAAACTCAAATTAATAATTATAGAAGAAACCAATCCCAGTTTTTCCCAACCAGTACCCCTTTTACTTTCAATCCAAAGTCCGTTTAAGTAATCAACCAAAGAGGAAAAAAGCAAAAGCACAATCCAAACAGGCTCGCCCCAGGCATAAAAAACCAGCGAGAAAAATGTCAGCAGAACATTCCTGTAGGTTTTGTTTCCCAATGCATAATAGAGAATTAGCTGAAGGGGTAGAAATATTGTTAAGAAAGGAAGGCTTGCGAAAACCATATCTGCGATTGACTTGTAAAAAGGCCGTTCTTAGTTGTGAATGCGCAAAAATATGAAAATTTCAACTAAAAAACCAACTATGGCTTATTTTTAAGCGTTAGAGCCGTAAACTAATTTACAAATGTAAACGCAGCTGGCAGATTTAGCTTGATTTTTCCAGCAATAATTGGAAAGTCATTTGTGTGAGTTAAATACTCTGTGCTAAGGTCAACACCATCAAAAAGTTTCGCAATATTGAAATTGATAGCAAAGGTATTTGCGCCATTTTCAAGATCATTGTGGGCAATAAAATCGAAAGTCTGAAGATAATTTTCACCGCCAATATGAAATTCAGCTGCAGTTTCGGGCGTTCCATCGGCATCGGTATCGACCAATGCATCGATTCTCAGAAAGATATAACCATTTCCGTTGCCGAAATACATTGATGGGTTTTGCGCAGCGAGTGGGTCGGGGGCGGTTCTTGCTGCAAATTCAACAGTCGACTGGTTATTAGTTATGGAATCGATACCAAAACTAAATCGGATATGGTGCAAATGATGTATGTCTTTGTTTGTAATCAATCCAATTTCTTTAGTGCCGCTTTCAGGAGAGATCAGCAGATATTTATCGGTAAAACTTTCAGTTCGAAGCGCGTCATCTTCTATGTTAATTCCTGAGATATACATTTGAGCCAGGGTAAATTTTACAGCAACGCCATTGATCGTATAAACCTGATTATAAGCAAAATCGCTGTTGTTTACTTTGTAATTAAATGCCAGATTGAGACTGACATCCTTGTGTTTTTTACAGGAGCTGTTCAGTAAAATGAAGTTCAGCAACAGGAAGGCTAGTGTTGATTTCAGTACGATATTTTTCATGCTTTAAGCTTTTTTTATTATTTTTTCGAATATTAAAAACCAGGCTCGAGGAATTATTCTTAGCTTTTCAATAACTTAGTGTCGGAATTGGATGCCAATATTAAACAAATTTAGGATAAATTGTTTCAAGACTTGGTTTTGAACAGTTAAAATATAATTGAATAACGTTTGATTTACTCATTTGGTTAAATAATTTCTGCGAGGTGTACAAATATTTTATCATTAGTTCGGTGTTGATTTTGCCGCTTTTTCTGGCCTATTGTACCAAATCGGAAGACAGGGAGTATGAACGCGTGAAAAAAATGTTCAGAAACCTGGGCGACAGTGCGGAATATGTGGGCATGAATACCTGTTTGAGCTGTCATAAAAATGTACATGATACTTATAAGGAAACGGGCATGGGCCGCTCTTTTGACCTTGCCAGGCCTTGGCGCAGCGATGCAACATTTGATGAGCACGCCATTGTTTACGATAAGGATTTGGATTATTATTATAAACCATTTTTTCGCGATTCAGTGCTATATGTGCTAGAATTCCGATTGGAGGGAAAAGATACCGTGCACAAGCGAATGGAGCGGATTGATTATATCATTGGTTCGGGGCATCATACCAACTCACACATGATTCATCGAAACGGTTATTTGTTTCAGGCGCCGATTACCTTTTACACACAGGAGGGCAAATGGGACTTGGCACCCGGCTATGAAAAAGGCGCCAGTAGTCGCTTCAACAGGATAATTGCTACCGAATGTCTCACATGCCACAATCATTTTCCCAAACATGTGAGCGAATCAGAAAATAAATACCTTGAAATGCCACGCGGCATTGAGTGCGAGCGTTGTCATGGTCCGGGTAGTCTTCATGCTAAAGAAAAACTAAAAGGAATTATCATCGATACATCTAAATATGCCGATTACAGCATCACCAATCCAAGACATTTGCCGAGGGACTTACAAATGGATATTTGTCAAAGATGCCATTTGCAGGGCGTTGCAGTATTGAACGAAGGCAAAAGTTTTTTCGATTTCCGTCCTGGCATGCGCTTATCTGATGTTATGCAGGTTTATCTGCCCCGTTTTAGCAACTCGCACGAGCGCTTTATTATGGCATCGCAGGCCAACAGATTAAGGCTAAGTCCCTGCTATTTAAAATCGGACGAACTGTCTTGTATCAGTTGCCATAATCCTCACCACAGCGTAAAATCGAAAGAAAATAACCGTTACAACGAAACCTGTATCAGCTGTCATCCGAGTTCTAAAAAGAATTTTTGCTCGGCTCCTGTAGCTGAGCGCAAGGCTGAAAATGACAATTGTGTAAAATGCCATATGCGCCGCAGTGGCAGTATCGACATTCCACACATCACCATCACCGATCACAATATTTGCAAGGAAACTGCCCGAAAAAAGATGAGCGCAAAGGAACAAGAGGACATTGCGGTTTTCCTGGGCTTGGAATGTCTTACGAGTACAAAAACGACAGAACTTGATTTGGCAAAGGGCTATCTGGCACTTTACGATAAGTTTATGAAAGAAAAATCGGTGCTCGACTCGGCAGCTTTTTACCTCAAAAAATCGAAAGCATCGGCAAAAGACAAATTCAAAACGCAGATACATTATTATTTTGCTGCAGAGCTGTATACTGTGATTGTTGATATGCATCAAACTGTCGCCTTGTCTGAATTGGACGATGCCTGGACCTTGTACAGGGTAGGAGAGGCCTTTTACCGTACACAACAACTGCACAAAGCCTTGCCTTATTTCGAAAAAGCGGTGAAGTTTAAAAAATATAATCTCGATTTTCAGGAGAAGCTTGGCGTGCTCTATGCAAGATTGAGTTTATCAGAAAAAGCCAGAGAAATTTTCAATTTTGTATTGACAGAAGATGCTGCCCGTCCGCTCACCTTGAGCAATCTTGGACTTATGGCAGCCACGGGCAAAGACTTCAACCGGGCACTTTATTATTACAACAAAGCACTCAGCTTCGATCCCGATTATGAAACTGCTCTAATGAACAAAGCTGCCTTATTCATTTTTCAGAAAAAAAATGCAGAAGCCAGAAAGGTTTTGGAGCACTTGTTGAAAAAACATCCGGGGAATGCGCAGGCAAGGGAAGCGCTGAAAGGGGTGTAGAGGAAAGATTATTAGAATTTGTCTCGTTCTGCAAACGAGCTGAAAATAGTCTCGTTCTTCAAACGAGATGAAAATTAGCGATGTAATAATGCCGCATTAAATTCGAAGAAATTTTTCCAAACGGATTTAGCCTTTGAGAAAAAAAATACCAACGGAGGGCGGTATTTTAATGCCGAAGACAGTTGAAAAATAAAAGAATAAAAGAGATTGAGCAATTTGAAAATGAGATAATCCTAGCCTGAAAAACAAAAAAAGCTACCCCTTTCAGAGTAGCCGTGATTGTTTAATTGTTTAGTATTAAAAGGCTATTGAACTGTTGTATTGATAGAGATTGAAGTAGAAACCGGAGTTGAAGTACCCAATTGAGCAACGCTGCGCAATGTAATTTCAGTTTCAGAATTGTTTTTCAGAACCATTTCGTTTCCATTATCAGAAATAATGTATTGGAAATCGCCTTCCATAAGGTCAGACAAAGACTGGTGATTTGGATTGCTGATTGCGCAGCTTGCAAAGTCTACTGTTATGTTGTCGCCGCTCATCAGGTAATGCTTGCTGCAAATGTCGCGACCCAGTTTCATTTCGATATAGTCATTGAAAAAGTTCATCTTTGGATGCTTCACAGTAAAGCTGATATTAATGTTTTTTGGAACTGAAACAACTGAAAGAATTTCCCAAGATGTACCGTCTAGAACATTGTTCAAAGACTTTTCAGTTGATACGATTACTTCTTCAGTAAGTACTTCAGTTTTTTTGCACTGAACAAAAAGTAAAGAAGCAGTGATTGCGATTGTGAGGATGAATAACTTTTTCATGGCGTTGATATTTTGTAAATTTTTAAATTCGTTTTCGATTATTTGATGTTACAAAGGTAGGGTGCCATTAGCCCCAATTCAATGACCGAAATTCAAAAGAGGGATGACCTGCGTCAGTTTTTAACTTTTTTTTGATTATCAGTCTCGCCTGGTGGACGAGATCAGATTTTCAGCTATTGATACATATATGCCTTAAAGATTCGTCTCGTCATGCTGACGAGATTCCATACGGCTTTAGCCTTTGTGAAAAAAAATAGGAAGAGAGCGCGATATTTTAATGCCGCAGCTAATGAACGGATCGGCAGTGCTATGTACGTCCATCTGACGGGGTCGGGAGGCACAGTCACTAAGGTGTCTGTTACCAATATTTGACCCCGATGGCCGGTCAAAATCCTTTGGATTTTTTTTCTTTTCACCGTGTGAGATTTAAAGATGAATGTGGCTATCATGGTGAAGGGTTACCCATGTAAATTCTGAATATAAGTCAAAATAATTGTAATGCATTACAATTATTCAATAAAAATATTGTGATGAGTTACAATAATTGATGAAAGTGGAATCGATCTCATTCCCAAAACGAGAGAGCTCCACGCAGTGAAAGGTGAAAGGATGTCTCGTCGGTATGACGCCCCCAAACGGTTTTAACATTTGTGAAAAACAAGTACCAACGGAGG
The DNA here is from genome assembly GCA_044379045.1 of Saprospira sp. GTDB lineage: Bacteria > Bacteroidota > Bacteroidia > Chitinophagales > Saprospiraceae > Saprospira. The sequence continues at coordinate 16,773 of JBIPOO010000038.1, read as the reverse complement.
GCGGTATTTTAATGCCGCAGCTAATGAACGTATCGGCAGTGCTATGTACGGCCATCTGACGGGGTCGGGGGCACAGTCACTAAGGTGTCTGTTACCAATATTTGACCCCGATGGGGGCGGTTAAAATCCTTTGATTTTTTTTAATAAAATGTTGCTCGTCTCCGAAGCTAAAAGATTACCTAACTGTTACAGTTTGATGTCAAATCTACTTTCACTCATTCATCTTTTCCCTTTCATTCTATCGAATGCAATAGCCCAGTCCAATTCCCATCCAGCCTGGCTGTACACCGAAGTAGGATTTTCCTGCCCTGCTTATTCCTGAGAAATCGTCCCTAATATCATTTGAGTGCATCTGACCAAAAAAAGGCGTCCAGCCCGTTCTTAGAAAAAATCCTTTGGGTATCTGCAGGCGGTACATAAAGCTGAGTGTGCCCAAAATATTGCTGTTGGTCTCATTGTTGTGGCCAAATTCTAGCCAACGCAAATTGCCAACGAAATAAGTCGCTCCGGCACCAATCTCAAAAAAATGATTTTTCTTACCAAAAAGATAATTCACCTGAACCGGAATTGAAAGGAAATAATCGCCTGAAAGTGCAAAGCCACCGGCTCCAATACTTCCCCCCCATGCATCGGGCTTGTTTGCGAAACGGGTATCATAGGTCAGCGCATAAGTCATTGAATTTCCGAAACCATTCAGATAAATGGCAGAGGATTTTTGCGGACTCTCTTGTGCGCTCAGCTTAGGGAATAGAAATATGACAGCGCACACAGCAATTATTATATTTTGTAATTTCATTTTGTGATATTTTTGAATTTAGTTAAGCTTTCCTATTCGAATTCTTGGGAAGTTGTAAGTCTTTCTGCTTGCTTATTGTTAGAACGTTCAGATCCTCAGAGCTAAGAATTTAGCTGGAGTTCTGGTTAATCCTGCTAATGTACTGTCAAATAGTACCTAGCTACTCTTTCGACTTTCATCTTTTCACTGAAAAGCATATCCCACACCAAATCCAAACTGATATGGAATAAAGACAAAGCCATCGTTTGCCATGCCAAAAAAGGGAGTCCATCCCAGCCTGAGAAATATTGATTTGGGCAGATGAAGTCGGTACATCATCGACATCGTACCAAAAACAGAACTAAACTGATCTTCATCGCCCCTGACAAAGCCATAGCCAAAATTGCGTGCAGTGTAAAAGACTGCTCCGGCACCTGCTTCCAGGCTATGCGGGCCTTTTCCCCAAAGGTAATTCAGCATAAGCGATGTACTGTAATAATTAGAATTGATTGTTTTTAAGGAGAAATTATTTCCGCTCTGATCCCAAGATGCTTCATTCGATACACGTTGAAATGCGCCAAAGCCTATTGTTCCACCAAAACCTTTTGAACTTTGATTAAAACGAGTGTCATAAAAAAGTCCGTAATAGAGATTATTACCAAAGCCTTCAAAATAAATAGCTGAAGATCTTTTTTCAACAGGTTCTTGTGCCAAAACTGAGTTATACAGAAAAACAAGAACAAATAGCGTTGCGATAAATTTCATATGCCTGATATTTTAATTAGGCAACAAAGCTAAGGACATCAGACCTTTCATTAAATGCGCTAAGTCATTTTTATAAACATAATTATAAAAAGTTAAAATTATGATTTGTAGTTTTATTGGGCCGATATTATGGTCTATTCTAAACAGCGCTCAAATTGAAGAAAAGCGCTTATTTTTCTTTTTTATGAGAGCAATTAAAACAAATAGGCTTCTTTTTTTAGTCTTCTGTATTTTTTACACTAAAAAATTCTTAAAGTATTGTGCTAAAATTTAAATTTGTGTCGCTTTAAGAAAGGGCATTCGTTTTTTGCCCCTCAACATCAAAAAAATTATTATATTTTAAATAAATGGGTGATCAGATTCAGAATATAAATTACCTTCCGCTGCTTTTGCAAGTAATTGTCGCATTGGGCTTTGTAGTAACAACGCTATTGCTGACACATGTATTGAGCCCAAGGATCAAATCGAAAGTCAAGGACGAAAATTTTGAATGCGGTATCGAATCGGAGGGAAATGCAAGGTTCCCAGTATCGGTTAAATATTTTATGACTGCCATACTATTTGTACTTTTCGATGTAGAAGTCATATTTTTCTATCCCTATGCGGTCAATTTTTACAGTCTTGAACTTGAGGGTCTTTTGGCTGTTGTAATATTTGCCTGCCTTTTTCTGGTAGGGTTTTATTACGTGTTAAAAAAAGGAGGATTCGAATGGGAGAAATAAATGATAAAGTAATCAACGGTGAAGGCTATCAGCTCACTACATTAGACAAAGCAGTCGCTCTTGCAAGGTCAAATTCAATTTGGCCACTTCCTTTTGCTACATCTTGTTGTGGAATCGAATTCATGGCAACCATGGGCAGTAATTATGACCTTTCACGTTTTGGAATGGAACGTATGTCCTTTTCTCCTCGACAAGCTGATTTGCTAATTGTTGCAGGAACAATTTCCAAGAAATTAGGCCCAATTCTAAAACAGGTTTACGAACAGATGGCAGAACCACGTTGGGTGCTTTCGGTTGGAGCCTGTGCCTCTTCCGGAGGAATATTCGATACTTACAGCGTATTACAGGGAATTGACAGAATTATTCCGGTTGATGTGTATGTACCTGGCTGTCCGCCGCGTCCTGAACAGATTATTGATGGTATCATCAACATTCAGAAACTGGTACAACACGAGTCTATGAGAAGACGCTATGAGCCTAAATATCAGGAAATGCTTGGTAAATATAATATTAAACTAAATGATGAACAGGGAGTATAAAGAAGAGATTGTTCAATATCTTCAGGAAAATTTTCCCAATGCCGTCCTGGCCTCGGAAGATGCTTTTGATGTTCCAAATATTGAAATTCAAGCGCAAACTGTTCGAGAAATTTTACAATTCTTAAAGAAAGACAGCAAATACGCTATCAATTTTTTGACGTTGATTGGTGCTGTTCATTATCCCGATAATGCAGGCAGAGAACTTGCTGTGGTCTATCATCTGCACAGTTGGACCAAAAATATCAGAATCAGAATCAAAGCCTTTTTGCCAATCGATTACCCGAATATCAGTTCGGTGATGGATGTTTACCCTTGTGCCGATTGGATGGAAAGAGAAACCTACGATTTTTACGGAGTGATTTTCGACGGGCATAAAAATCTCAGAAGAATACTCAACGAAGATTCTATGGATTATTTCCCACTTAGAAAGGAATATCATCTCGAAGATGCCACCCGAGAGGATAAAGATGACAGATATTTCGGGCGATTCAAAAACAGTGAAAGCTAATATGGAAGAGTTAAGCAAAGATTTGAAGTACAAAGAATATATGACTGTCGATAGCATCGATGGCGATATTGCTACCATAAATTTTGGCCCAACCCACCCGGCTACACACGGTATCTTCCAGAATATTCTTAAAGTAAACGGTGAAAAAATTCTTTCTTCTGAACAGACAGTTGGCTACATTCACCGTGCCTTTGAAAAACTTGCCGAAAGAAGACCCTATAACCAGATAACTCCGATAACCGACCGACTTAACTATTGCTCATCGCCCATCAACAATATAGGCTGGCATATGACAGTTGAAAAACTCATTGGTGCCGATGTGCCAAAAAGAGTTGATTATATGCGGGTTATTATCATGGAATTGGCACGCATTGCCGATCATCTAATCTGTAATTCAGTTGTTGGTGTAGATACCGGAGCGCTTACAGGATTTACCTACATGTTTCAGGAGCGTGAAAAAATTTATGAACTGTACGAGGAAGTCTGCGGAGCACGACTAACAACAAATATTGGTCGCATAGGCGGTTTTGAACGTGATTTTTCTCCCGCTTTTCACAGCAAGCTTAAAACTTTTTTGAAGGAGTTTCCTAAGATTTTTGGGCAGTTCGATTCACTCCTTTCAAGAAACAGAATCTTTATGGACCGCACCAGAGGCGTTGGTCCAATTTCAGCAGAAAGAGCCATGGACTATGGATTTACCGGACCAAACCTAAGGGCTGCCGGTGTTGATTATGATGTGAGGGTCATCAGTCCTTATTCATCTTACGAAGATTTCGATTTTATCATACCAGTGGGTGTGAATGGCGATACATACGACCGTTTTATGGTCCGTCAGGAAGAAATCAGACAGAGTTTGCGCATCATAGAGCAGGCTTACAGCAATATGCCCGATGGCTCATACAAAGCTGATGTGCCTGATTTTTACCTGCCGCCTAAATCGGAGGTTTACAACAATATGGAAGCACTCATCTATCATTTCAAAATTGTAATGGGAGAGACCAAAATACCGGCAGGAGAAGTTTATCATTGTGTTGAAGGTGGAAACGGAGAACTTGGTTACTACCTCATCAGTGATGGTGGACGAGCGCCATACCGTTTGCAGTTCCGCAGGCCCTGCTTTATTTATTATCAGGCATACCCCGAAATGATAACAGGTCAGGCCATCAGCGATGCTGTACTTACATTGAGTTCTTTGAACGTAATTGCCGGAGAATTAGACGCATAATATGAAAACACATACAGATACATCCAACAAATATTCCGAAAAGTTCGAGTTTTCACCCGAATCGCTGGCCAAAGTCAACGAACTCATTGCACAATATCCTGAAGGAAAACAAAAAAGCGCCATCCTGGCAATTCTGCACATTGTTCAGGAAGAAAATGGTTGGTTGAGTATCAATGCAATGGATCAGGTGGCCGTTATTTTGGGTATCAAACCCATCGAAGTTTATGAGGTGGCTACTTTTTATACCATGTTTCACATCGAACCGGTTGGGAAACATGTTTGGGAAGTATGCCGTACAGGTCCATGTATGCTGGTTGGAAGCGATAAAATTATTGAGCACATCGAAAAAAGATTGGATATAAAGGTTGGAGAAACCAGCGCAGACGGACTTTTTACATTAAAAACTGTAGAATGTTTGGGTGCCTGCGGCTATGGTCCCATGTTTCAGTGCAAGGGTAAAAATTATGAGCATCTCACAACAGAAAAAGTGGATGAGCTGATTGAACAATTTAGAAATGAAGCAAAATAAATAGCAATGTCAGGAAAAAAACTGCTGCTTGAAAATATAGAGGTTCCCGGAATCGAAACTTTTGAAATCTATCGCAAAAGCGGTGGCTACGCCTCTGTAGAAAAGGCATTGAAAACAATGTCGCCCGATGAAGTGGTGGAAGCGGTGAAAAAATCAGGGCTGAGAGGCAGGGGAGGAGCCGGTTTCTCAACTGGCATGAAATGGTCTTTTTTGGCTAAACCAGAGGGTGTTCCACGTTACCTGGTCTGTAATGCCGACGAATCAGAGCCCGGTACTTTCAAGGACCGTTACCTGATGGAAAAAATTCCGCATCTGCTCATCGAGGGCATGATCACAGCAAGTTATGCGCTTGGGGCAAATCAATCATTTATATACATACGCGGCGAGTACATGTGGATTCTCCACATCCTCCAACAAGCAATTGCAGAGGCGCATCAGCATGGATTTTTAGGAAAAAATATTTTAGGTTCGGGTTATGATCTCGAGCTAGTGGTGGCTCCCGGTGGCGGGGCCTATATCTGCGGAGAGGAAACTGCGCTGCTCGAATCGCTGGAGGGCAAAAGAGGAAATCCGCGCATGAAACCGCCATTTCCAGCAGTTAAAGGTCTTTGGGGCTGTCCCACAGTAGTAAATAATGTAGAAACCATCGCGGCAGTAGTGCCAATTGTCAATCATGGCGGCGAGCATTATGCAAGTATCGGAATCGGCAAAAGTACAGGTACAAAGCTTATTTCAGCATGTGGAAATCTAGTACGTCCTGGTGTATATGAAATAGAAATGGGACTCAGTGTCGAGGAGTTTATATATGGAGATAATTATTGCAGAGGCATTGCCAATGGAAAAAAACTGAAGGCCTGTGTGCCCGGAGGTTCATCCGTTCCAATCCTTCCGCACTATCTCGTATGCAAAACAGAAGCTGGTATGGATAGACTTATGACCTACGAAAGCCTTGCCGATGGTGGTTTCAAAAGTGGCTCTATGCTTGGCTCTGGTGGATTTATTATTTTCGATGAGGACCAATGTGTTGTTCGTAATACCTGGAATTTTGCACGTTTTTATGCGCATGAATCCTGTGGTCAGTGTTCTCCTTGTCGCGAAGGAACCGGCTGGATGGAAAAGGTATTAAACCGCCTTGAACACGGACATGGTAATTTACGCGACATCGACCTCTTGGCTGACATTAATAAAAAAATTGAAGGCAACACAATCTGTCCTTTGGGGGATGCTGCAGCCTGGCCCGTTGCCGCTGCAATCCGTCATTTCAGGGATGAATTTGAGTGGCATGTGAAGGAACCGCAAGAAGCACAGAAACGTAATTACGGAATGATTGAAGAAAAATCAACCACGCTTGCTTAAGTTTTTTAAATAAAATCAAATAACTGATTTAAAGCAATGATAAAAGTTACAATCGATGATATAGAAATCGAGGTAGAACCCGGAACAACGATTTTGAATGCCGCCCGCAAAGTTGGTGGAGAGATTGTTCCACCGGCTATGTGTTATTACAGCAAACTTCCCGGTACAGGTGGCAAATGCCGTACTTGTCTTGTGGAGGTTACAGCAGGTTCGGCTGCCAACCCAACACCGATGCCAAAGTTGGTACCATCCTGTTCTACAAACTGTATGGACGGTATGGTAGTAAAGAATTCAACCAGTGAACGCGTATTTGAAAACAGAGGCGGTATTGTTGAATTTTTACTCATCAATCATCCGCTAGATTGCCCGGTTTGTGATCAGGCTGGAGAATGTCACTTGCAGGACCTTGCTTATGAACATGGTGCTCAAAAAACAAGATACGAGGAAGAACGCAGAACTTTTGAGCCAATTGAAATCGGAGAAAATATTAAACTGCATATGAACCGCTGTATTTTGTGCTACCGCTGTGTTCATGTAGCCAATCAGCTCACCGAAGATCGTGTGCACGGAGTCCTATACCGCGGTGAACATTCCGAAATAAGTACATATATTGAAAATGCACTCGACACTGATTTTATCGGAAATGTCATTGATGTCTGTCCGGTAGGTGCGCTCACCGACAGAACAGCAAGATTCAAAAGCCGGGTATGGTTCCTTAAGCCTATGGAGGCCGAATGTTCCTGCTCAAAATGTTCAGGTAAAGCCGTGCTTTGGATGTTCGGCGATGAAATCTACAGGGTCACTACCCGAAAGGATCAATACGACGAGGTGGAAAGCATCGATGATAAAACTGCCTGGATCTGCGACGAATGTCGTTTTGAGAAAAAAGATAAATCCAATTGGAATATTATTGGCCCAAGAGAAGTAGACCGACACTCAGTTATTTCACAGGGAAAATATGAAACCAAGATTGGCCAACATCACAAAAAAATTGAGTAATGGATTTTGCCTTTGTTATAGAAAAATTTTCACTGGTTTTTATCATCTTCCTCATATCGCTTGGGGTTGCAGCCTATGCCACTTACTTCGAGCGTAAGGTTGCTGCCTGGTTTCAGGATAGAATAGGTCCCGACCGAGCAGGCCCTTTTGGACTTTTACAGCCTATTGCCGATGGTGTAAAAATGTTCATGAAAGAAGATTTTATTCCCAAGCATGCCGATAAATGGCTTTTCATCATAGGTCCTGGCATCACTATGTTTGTAGCGCTCATCCCAAGCGTAATTATTCCTTGGGGTCCTCCTTTGGAACTTTTTGGCAGAAAAATCGCCTTGCAGGTGACCGATTTTGATTATGGAATTTTATTCATCTTCGGAGTAATTTCTGTTGGTGTTTATGGAATTATGATTGGCGGTTGGGCATCTAACAATAAATATTCGCTTTTCGGGGCAGTTCGTGCTTCGTCTCAGATGATTTCGTATGAGTTGGCAATGGGCATTTCTGCCATCACCATCATCATGATGACCGGAAGCCTTAGCCTGAACGATATAATCGCAAAACAACATGGTATGAATTGGAATATTTTCTATCAGCCGATTTGTTTTGTTGTTTTCTTTACCTGTGCTTTAGCTGAAACAAACCGCGCACCTTTCGACCTACCTGAGTGTGAATCGGAACTGATTGGCGGCTATCATACCGAGTATAGTTCGATGAAACTAGGCCTTTATATGTTCTCAGAATATGTGGCTATGTTTATCTCATCTGCATTGATGGCCATTCTCTTTTTTGGAGGGTATAATTTTCCCGGAATGGATTATTTTAGCGGTAATACGCTGGCCATACTTGGCATTATGGTATTTTTTATTAAGATATTCTTTTTCATTTTTCTCTTTTTCTGGATTCGCTGGACTCTGCCTCGTTTTCGATTCGATCAATTGATGCACCTTGGATGGAAGGCATTGATTCCGATTTCGATTATTAATTTGCTGATTACAGGTTTTGCTATAGCGGCTTATCAAGGATGGTTTTGGAAATAGTAAAATATCATTAAATTTTTATGCTTACACTAACAAATAGAAAAAAGGTTGTTTCCGATAAACCGATGACTTTAATGGAGAAGATTTATCTGCCTGCAATAGTAGGAGGTATGTTCATTACCTTTAAACATCTGATGCGCAGGGGACAAACTGTAAAATATCCTGAACAACTCAGACCTTTTGCACCCGTTTATAGAGGAATGCATGTACTGAAAAGGGATGAACAGGGAAGAGAAAACTGTACCGCCTGTGGACTTTGTGCCGTTGCCTGCCCCGCCGAAGCTATAACCATGATCGCAGCCGAACGCAAAAAAGATGAAAAACATTTATATCGAGAAGAAAAATATGCTGCTGTTTATGAAATAAATATGCTGCGCTGTATTTTTTGCGGACTTTGCGAAGAAGCCTGCCCCAAAGAAGCTATTTTTCTGACAGACAGGATTGTACCTACCGAATTTGGAAGAGGTGAATTTATTTATGGAAAAGATCAATTAGTAGAACCGCTCGACAATCGCATTGATATCAGCAAAAGACAGGATAGCGGAAAAAGAACTAAATAACTGACATGGATATACTTATTTGGATACTTGGAGGACTTACTATTGGCACTGCGCTCATGGTTATACTCAGCAAACACCCAATCAGAAGCGTACTTTTTCTGGTAGCAACTTTTTTTCTCATTTCGGCTCATTATGTCTTACTTAATGCCCAATTTCTGGCCATTGTAAACATCATAGTTTACGCAGGTGCTATCATGGTGCTTTTTCTTTTTGTACTCATGTTGCTCAATCTGAGTCAGGATAAAATTAAGAAGACAGCTTATATGCTCAAAATCAGTTCTGTTATTATAGGGGGTTTATTCCTGATTGTGTTAATTGCAGCACTCAAAGATAGTTTTGATTTTAAATCAATTGAAGGCGTAAGAACCGACGTTGGTTATGTAAAAGTCTTGGGACAGACATTGTTTACCAAATATCTGGTTCCTTTTGAAATATCTTCCATTCTCTTTATTTCAGCAATGGTCGGAGCATTGATGCTGGCCAAAAAAGAAAAAGAGATTATTGAATAATATGTAATCGGCAAAAACTGCCCAATTAAACCATGGATTATTATCTTATACTTTGTATTATACTTTTTTCTATTGGAGCCTTCGGGATGCTGGTCAGGAAAAATATGATTGTATTGCTGATGTGTATCGAATTGATGCTTAATTCAGTAAACCTGCTTTTGGTGGCTTTTTCGGCGCATTATGGCAGTTCCGATCCTCAGATTTTCGTGTTTTTTACTGTTGTTGTAGCAGCAGCTGAGGCAACTGTTGGTTTGTCAATCATTATTATGGGCTACCGCTACCTCAAAACGACCGATATCAGTTTGTTTAACAATTTAAAAGGATAAGCTGATGTCTACTGAAATTATCTTAGGTCTGATGATGTTGCTGCCGCTATTTGCAGCACTTGTCAATGGCACTGTTGGAATTTATTTGCCCAAACGACTGATTGCAATATTGGCCTGTTCTGTTGTTTTTGCTGCTTTTGGTCTATCGCTTATGCTGTTTTTTAATTTTGAAGCAGCAGAAAAAATAACACTTTTTACCATTCTGAAAATCAGAGAAACCAGTATAAATGCAAGTTTTTACCTCGATGCGCTCTCTATTTGGATGACAATGATTATCACTGGAGTAGGCGCCCTGATACATTTATTTTCAACTGCTTATATTACTGAGAAAGAAGATTATTATAAATTCTTTACCTACCTGAATCTCTTTGTGTTTTCTATGCTCCTTTTGGTGTTGGGAAGCAACTATTTTATGTTGTTCTTTGGTTGGGAAGGTGTAGGTATCTGTTCTTTTCTGCTTATTGGATTCAATTATTCCGATCCCGAAACCGGATTTGCCAATAGCATGGCTGCCAGAAAGGCATTTATCATGAACAGGATAGGGGATGTTGGTTTATTGGTAGCACTGTTTTTACTTATCAATCAGTTCGGCACGCTTGAATACACTGATATTTACAAAATTGTGAGTGCAAAAGATTTTACAGTATCCGGTACCTTTATAACATCACTCACGCTGTCGCTTTTCTTTGCTGCTACCGGAAAAAGTGCTCAGATTCCCCTGCTTACCTGGCTTCCTGATGCAATGGCCGGGCCAACGCCTGTTTCTGCATTGATACATGCCGCTACAATGGTTACAGCAGGTATTTTTCTCATTATCAGATCGAATTATCTCTTCGAGTTGGCGCCACTGACCAAAGATATCATTGTTTACATCGGGTTGCTGACCTCACTTTATGGAGCATTTTCGGCTTTAAGGCAAAACGATATCAAAAAAGTACTGGCCTATTCAACTGTTTCACAGCTAGGGCTTATGTTTGTGGCCTTGGGAACTGGGGCATATACCGTAGCTTTGTTCCATGTCACCACGCATGCTTTTTTCAAAGCGCTGCTCTTCCTTTGCGCAGGTAGTGTTATTCATGCTCTGCACCATGAACAGGATATTCGAAATATGGGCGGCTTGAAAAAATACCTTAAAATTACACATATAACCTTTCTTGTCGGAACTTTGGCCATTTCCGGATTTCCGCTAATGTCCGGATTTTTCTCCAAGGATGAAATCCTTGCCTCCGCTTGGACTTATAACCCAGTCGTGTTTGGTTTTATCATTGCGGTCATCACCATGACCTCAATTTATATGTTCCGATTGTATTTTCTGGTTTTCCACGGGGCTGTAAAAATAGATGAAGATACGCAACATCATCTCAAAGAAAATCCAATTTCGATGACGCTGCCACTGATGCTTTTGGCCATACTTTCAGTGTTTGGGGGCATTATTAATTTGCCCGGACTTATTTTTCACGGCTCAGCACACTGGTTCGATAAATACCTTACAAAGGGTACAGAGGGTTTATCAGCTATACATCCACATCATCCGGAAGCTTCATTTACATGGGGATTGATGATTGCAGCAAGCGCGCTCACGATTGGAATTTTATTATGGGCTTACAATACCTATGCCCGACAAATGAAAACTGCTCTGCCCGATGCTGAGCTAAAAGGTTGGCAAAAAATTTCTGCTTCAAAACTTTATCTCGATGAGATTTACAATTTTGTATTTGTAAAACCGATAGACAGACTTGCTGCTTACTCCTACAAGTCCTTCGAAGTTGGCATCTTGATAAGATCACTTCGTGTTTTTCCAAAAGTTTTTGGATTTATGGGAAATGTTGTGTCTAGGCTGCAACAGGGCTTTATAAGCAGCTATATCTTTTGGATGCTCATCGGCTTAATTTGTTTTATTGGCTATTCAATTATAATACTACAATTTTGGAACTGATATATATACCCCTCATTTTAGGATTGTTGTCTTTCCTTATTCCTGCTTCACTTGTACGACACTATGGGCTGATTGGTTCTTTGGCCGTATTAGGGATTGTCATAGCACATGCTGCAACTTTTGATCCTGCAACTACACATTATGTGCTCAATCCGAACAAAGTTTTTCCATTAGGCCTGACCTTCAAAATGGGCTACGATGGATTGGGGCTGCTTATGCTGCTGCTGACAAACATTACCTTACCGCTGATATTACTATCAAATTATAACAGAGATCTTGCTCGAAATAATGTTTTTCATGCACTGGTCTTTTTTATGCTTTTTGGATTGAACGGAATTTTCCTTTCCCTCGATGGTATGCTATTCTATGTTTTTTGGGAATTGACCTTAGTGCCTATACTTTTGATACTGTTTTTCTACGGCGATAAAAATAATAATCCTGTTCTCTTCCGTTTCTTCCTCTTTACCTTTGCAGGTTCGCTGGCCATGCTAATGTCCTTTTTTGCCTTGGGTCGCTTGGCAGGCAGTTTCGATTATGAAGCATTATTGGCCGTTGAGTTGAGTCCACAGATCGCCACACTTGTAATGGTAGGTTTTCTCTTGGCCTTTGCGGTAAAAATACCATTGTTCCCATTGCATAGCTGGCAACCTGGCACTTATACCAGTTCACCAATGGCAGGTACCATGTTGCTTTCAGCAATTATGCTCAAAATGGCGCTTTTCGGTATGATAAAATGGATGATACCCCTCTGTGTAGAAGTGAAAGAACTTACGGTTTGGACAATCATGATTTTAAGTGTGATTGGTATTGTTTACGGAGCTATTGTTGCCATAAGACAAAATGATATTAAGGTACTCTTTGCCTATGCCTCGCTAAGCCACTTAGGTATTATAACTGCAGGTATCAGTGTATTTAATGTTGAATCATTGTTTGGCGTCTCTGTACAAATGCTGAACCATAGCCTGCTCTCAGTCGGTATGTTTCTGGTGGCAGATATACTGGAACAGCGTCTGAAATCAAAAAATCTGAGTGATATGGGCGGTATTGCCAAACTAGCACCAAGTTTTGGATTTTGGTTTGCCGTAATTACATTGGCCTCTGTCTCTGTACCATTTACTGCTGGTTTTATCGGTGAGTTCATCATTATTTACGAGGTATTCAACTTCGATATCAGTATGGGCTTATTAACTGCCAGTACCCTGGTTTTTGGAGCAGTTTTTATGCTCAGAGCATTTCAGCTCAGTATGTTTGGTTTTCCAAAAATAGATTCATTCAAGGATTTGACTATAAATGAATTGGCTGTATTTCTACTACTTGGCGCTATGATCCTATTGTTGGGTCTTTTTCCCCAATTCCTCAAGGATTTTATGGAGCCCTGTTTGAATAATATTGTAAACAGCATAAACGCTAAACCTGAGTAGAAATATTTGCCACAAACAATTCAACGATTCATGGATTCAATTATCATTATATTTTTAACAGCGATTATTGCTTTATTTGCAGGAATGTCGGCAAATCCATTGAGGCCGCTTATTATTTCAATAATCGGACTACTCGCGGCTGCAATATTATTCCTATTTCAGGGGCAGTATCAATCGCCCTTTGTCAAATACAACATTCTTAATTTTGGTAAAGCTGAACTTAGATTTTCTCTGCTATGCATTGGACTTACCTTTACCATTCTGATAGCAGGTTTTGATAAAGTTAGAAAACAAAAATCTAATGCAGCCGATATTATGTCCTTGCTCATGTTTTCACTTTGCGGGGCATTAATTCTTATTGGATTCAGCGATTTATCGATGTTTTTCCTTGGTTTGGAAATTTTGTCAATTCCGCTCTATGTGCTTGCAGGTTCCAATAAAGAAAATCTAAGCTCGGCCGAGGCTGCGATAAAATATTTTTTTACCGGTAGTTTCTTTACTTGTTTTCTACTACTTGGAATAGCTTTTATATATGGCGCCACAGGCACCTTCGATCTTCAAGTTATGCAGCAACTGATAAGCGAGGGCGCATATTCAAGGGCTTTGCTTTTAGTGGGTGTATTTCTCATAGCTGCATCTTTGCTCTTCAAGGTTGGTGCAGTACCCTTTCATTTTTGGGGCCCCGATGTATATCAGGGAAGCCCCGATAATGTAACGGCTTTTATGGCCTCGGTGGTTAAAATAGCCATGCTCTTTACCTTCTACAAGTTTTTTAGCACCATATTCGCCGATTTGTTTAGCTTTTGGTCGGGTCTTGTTTACATCGCGATTGTTTTGTCGCTGTTTATCGGGTATTTGGGAGCATTAAAACAGCAATATTATAAACGATTGGTAGCCTATTCCAGTATTACTCATTCTGCTTTCGCGCTATTTGCGCTACTGAATAACCAAAGTGCTGCTGATTCTGATTTATTTATTTTCACGATAGGTTATGGATTCTCGGTTGTTGCGCTTATAACTGTTTCAATGGCGGGCTTGAATGAAGAGGATAAAATTGAAAACCTCAAAGGAATTGGCAGGAAATACCCGATAGTTGGGGCACTTTTTGTTTTTGCACTGCTTTCTTTAACCGGTATACCTCCATTTACAGGATTTTTTGGCAAAACAATCCTGTTTTACAATATTTTCACAGCCTATCCATTATTGGTGCTTTTTGGACTGATAAGCACAGCAATAGGCGGTTATTTCTACCTTAACCTGATATTTACAAGTTTTTCTGCCGATGCAAGCCCTTCAACCATTTGCTTAAAAACAACCCATCAGTTGGTTTTACTGCTTTGTGGCTTTTTCATCTTGTCTGGTTGGTTAATCATGCTCTTGCCGGCTTAATACCCTTCCGGTAATGTCAATATCCTTAAAGATTTCATTTCAGAAATTTTATTAGGAATTTCTTTGAGCGGATTGTCATCCAGATACAATTCTTCAAGGCAGTTTAAATCAAGTATCGAATCGGGAATTTTTTCCAGATTGTTGGAAGCCAAATTTAATACTTTTAAATTTTTTAATTGCCCGATAGTTTCCGGTATTGATTTTAGCTGGTTGAAATAAAGATTCAGTTCTTCCAGGTCATCCAGTCTGGTAATTTCCTCGGGGAGCATCTTCAATTCATTGTTTTGCAAATCAAGCAATTTTAGTTGCCTTAAATTTTTTATACCTTTTATTTCCTTTATGCTGTTGTTGACAAGATAGAGTGTCTTTAATTGCTTCATCAGGACAATTTCTCTTGGGAGGGTTTCAAAAAGATTATTATTGAGTTTTAGCTCAGTCAGTTCAGCTAGCTCCAGTATAGAACTTGTTAGCTCATCGAGCATATTAGCACTTAGATTTAGCTGTTTCAATTTTTTTAGTTGCCCAATCTGGGCGGAAACTTCTACTAATTTCCCATTTACAATACTTAGTTGGTTTAGGTTCCTGAGTCTAAATACTGATTCCGGAATTAAAAGATGTTCATGTGACAAAAGCTCATAAGCACTTATTTTATCCAAGAATTTATCGAAATCTAATTCTACACATAGTTTCAACAGAAACTCATTATAAAGTAAAACTTTATAAAGGTTGTGGTTTTTCTGAGGTGCCCAATTATGGCTTTTCATTATTGAGATAGCAACCCTGTGGTTATCCTGATTATTGCTTTTTAATAATTGAAGGAGTTGGTCGTAATGCTTCATTTCGTATGGATATAAAAAAACGCAGTATCGTGTAATACTGCGTTAAGATAGAATTTATGCGCTATAATTTTATAACAATTCAACAATAATAGCAGATGCACCGCCACCTCCGTTACATATAGAGGCCATACCGCGTTTGCCGCCTTTATTTTTTAGCACAGATAAAAGTGTTATAACGATTCTGCAACCTGACATTCCAATTGGATGACCCATCGCTACTGCACCACCAAAAACATTGATTTTATCGTGGCTAATGCCCATTTCTTTCATATTGGCAAGTGCGACAACCGAAAAAGCTTCATTTACTTCAAAGAAATCGATATCTGACAATTGCAATCCTGCTTTGTCCATTGCTTTTTGCATGGCCATTACAGGAGTAGTTGTAAACCAAATTGGCTCTTGAGAAGCATCGGCAAAACTGACTATTTTAGCAAGTGGTTTTACGCCCAGTTCAGCGCATTTTTCTTTGCTCATAAGCACAACTGCTGCGGCACCATCATTGATTTTCGATGCATTGATCGCAGTAACTGTTCCGTCTTTTTTGAAAACAGCACGGCCTTTTTTTACACTATCAAGGTCAGTTATTCTGGTATTGTCAACCTCTTCATCCTTGCTAATTACTATTGTACCTTTTGGGCCGGCAATTTCAACGTTCACCAGTTCCTCATTAAAATAACCACTTGCATATGCGGCACGGGCACGTTCGTATGATGCATGTGCATAAGCATCCTGTTCGTCTTTACCAATGTTTTTTCCATCAGCACAAACCTCTCCGCAAACGCCCATCATGTCACCGCTGTATGGATCCTGAAGGCCGTCGCGAACAATTGCATCTAAGATTTGACCGTTACCGTATTTAATGCCTGTACGACCGCTTGGCAAATAATGAGGTGCATTGCTCATGCTTTCCATTCCACCGGCGATTACTGCTTCGTTATCACCCAGCATAATTGATTGGGCACCCAACATGATTGCTTTCATACCAGAGGCACAAACCTTGTTGACAGTTGTACATGGAGTTGCTGTTGAAAGACCGGCAGCAAGAATTGCCTGCTTGGTTGGTGCCTGTCCTACATTGGCTTGCAGTACATTACCCATGTATGCCTCAGTAATGGTAGCAGGGTCAATGCCTGCTCGCTCAACTGCTGCTTTGATGGCAGTTTTACCTAGTTCTACTGCGCTGATTCCGCTGAGTGTTCCGCCTAAATTTCCAATGGGCGTCCTGGCTACTGAAACAATATATACTTCCTTCATAATGAATATTTTATTATTTTTGATGATTATTATAATGTATTTTTCGCTGCGAAGATAATGTTTTTTTGCAATTTTGTTTGAAAGATT
>JBIPOO010000199.1:0-7218 GCA_044379045.1 Saprospira sp. | reverse complement strand
ACCAAAATCTCCTGAGGAACTTATTGAAATTTTAAAATATCGACACCAACTAATCATGGCTTCAAGAACTGATAAAAAGCCAGGAGCGTTTAAGGATAAAAATAATTTTGCAGGTCAAACTACTTTTGTTGATTTTAGTCTTGTGAGAGGTACACTATATAAATGTTACGAATATTACAATGCTTTAAATCACCCGTTTTCGAAGGCTGCATTTATAATGTTTGCCATAAGTGAGATTCACCCTTTTTTAGACGGGAATGGCAGAATTTCAAGAGTAATGATGAATGCTGAACTTACAAGTGCAGGACAATCGAAAATTATTATACCGACAGTATACCGAGAAGATTATATTCTTGCATTAAGGAAACTCTCAAGACAAAAAGAAGCCTCAGTATACATTAGAATGCTATCAAAAATACACCAATTCAGCTCATCTATTTTTGGGGATTTTGATCTAATGAAAAATAAGTTTATGTTATCAAATGCTTTTTTGGAACCTTCTGAAGGAAAACTACAAATTGGCAACTAATCACTTAGCATAATAGAAAATATTTAACAAAATCGGCCTCTTAGTAGAAAATATTTAACAAATGAGGATTGAAAATTCAAATTGATAGAAAATTTTTGCCAAAACAAAACTACTATGGACTTTACCCTACTCTCGCTCGCAGTGCTCCCGGGACTGGCAATCAGCTATTATATCTGGTGGCGCGACAAACACGAGCCCGAACCGCACAACTATCTAATTGCCTGTTTTCTATTTGGCATTCTTAGCATTCTTCCTGCCATATTGCTTGAAACAATTGGCATGAAGATGGGTTTTAACATTGGAAAGGATGTGTTAAATACATTTATTTTTGCAGTTGTAGTGGTTGGATTCAGTGAAGAGTTATCGAAATATCTTTTCCTGCGCTATTATATCTTCTCCAAAAAAGAGTTTTGCGAACCAATGGATGGCATTGTTTATTCGGTTATGATAAGCATGGGCTTTGCCACCTTTGAAAATGTAATGTATGTTTTTAATCAACAGACCATTGAAGACTCATACAATGTTGCCTATTTAAGAATGCTGACTGCAGTTCCTGCTCATGCCTCCTTTGCCGTAATAATGGGTTATTTTGTAGGCAAGGCAAAATTTACTGCTGGAAAAAAATCCAGCCTGCTATTAACAGGTTTACTCATCGCAACTGTTGTACATGGACTTTACGACTTTTTCCTGATGCAGCAAATGACTGAAGTATTGGCAATTTTTACGCTGATAATACTTATTGCAGCAATTATTATTGGTAGATATATGATCCATTGGCATGTAGAAGCGTCACCACACAAAAGATAAAACTAATTTTACCCTTTTGTTGTTTTTCTTCCAATGAGCTTAGTTGATTATTCTCTTGCAGGATTTACTGCCATTCCAGCACTTTTGCTGTTATTTGTCCATAACCGAAAAAAAATCAGTGCCGCAGCAATACTTTGGTCTTTGCTGGCCGGCATTGTCATTTCCTTTGCCGGAAATGCCATAAAGCTGATGGGTATAAAAATTGGGGCGATCAATTCCGACCCACTTTTTAATTTTATATACGCGCTTTTTGCTATTGGCAGCTCTATGCAGTTGCTGCAATTTTTATTCTGCCGCTTAGTTATCTATCCGGATAAGGAATTTAAAACCGTTGATTACGGGCTTGTTTATTGTATCTGGATTAGCATTGGAATCACAATCAGCAGGTTTATGATGCTGGATTTTTATATTCATCCCCTTGTTACTGTCTTAAATATTTTGGGGCAGCTTTTTATTGCTATGATATTTGGGTATTTTCTTACGATGGCAAAATTCACTACAGATGCATCGCTGCATTTCAGGAATCTTAATACTGGTTTGGCATCAGCAATTATCATACAGGGGCTTCATGAATTTTTCCTTATCGAAGGGCAAATTCCAAATCTGATTGTTCTGGTCTTGGGAAGCGGTTTTTTATGCCTCTTACTCATGGCTGATTTATTCAGACAATTCAACAGGAAAAATAATACCTTGAAGAAAGCGCAAACAGGTGATAAAGATTAAATTATTTTTCTTCCTCATTATCTATTACCAGATTCTCATTTACCCTGTATTGGATCAGTTTGGTAATCAGTTCAATTGGAAGATCCTTATTTAAGGGAAACTGTACCGAAGACTTACTTCTTTTGTAGGGCGCAAGTTCCGTATCAAAAGCTTCATGTGCAGAAGGCATTGCATAGAATCCGATATGTTTTTTCATCACAGCAAAATAGACTAAAGGCTTACCCATGTACCTGTATGCCGGCATTGCATATGAAATATATTCCTCGCAGCCAGAGGCATTTTCTAATATAGCAGCTCTAATCTCTCTCAATTTATCCTGAACCGGCTCAGGAAAGGTAGAAATATACATATCGACCTTATTATCAATACTCATTTAGTCAGGTTTTTTCGCGTTATTTTTAAAATACTGCACAATCCAGTACATAACAAAGAAAACCACAAAAATGATAAGACCGTTCAACGCCGCATCAGGTTTTTTTACAAAAACACTTACAGCAATAAAAATATAGGCAAGAATATAAAAAACAGGCATGATTGGATAGAGCGGCATTTTATAAATTTCCTGTCCTTCCGGTTTTAATTTCCTTACTCTAAAAAAGAAAATAGTTGCTGCCGAAAATGCCATACCAATACTGTCCAGGAACATAATATAATCTAAAATCTTATCAAACTCTTTGGCATAAAATAAGGTAATAACAATCGTGATGGTAAAGACTGTGAGGGCCGTAGTCAATACCTTTGTTTTGGTATTCGATTGTTGAAAGGATTTGGGCATGGTGCCTTCTTCGCTCATTGCAAACATCACCCTTGGGTTGCTGAGCAGCATTACATTTACATAACCCAATACTGAAAAGAAAAAGAGCAGCGATACAACTGTAAAGCCAGAACTACCAAGAATTTTCGAGGCCATTACAGCCCCTATCGATTCTGCTGTTCCCAGCTCTTTGAAACCTATAACCCGATAATAAGCAAAATTGATGACCAAATAAAGCAGAATTACAGCTGCTATACCGGCAAGAATAGCCCTGGGCATTATGCGCGAATTTTTGACTTCTGCTCCAAAATTAATACTGTGCTGAAATCCCCCATAGGTAAAAGAAACCGCTACCAGACAAACACCCATTGCATATCCGAAATCGGACCAGTTCATCTCAGAAGCAGATGTAGTAGAAAGTGCTTGAGCCGTATTAGCATCTGGTGAAACAAAAAGAACGCTGATAATAAGGAGCATGAGCCCTAATTTAAACATCATCAGGAGGTTTTGAACAAAGGTGCTGGTTCTCAAACCCAACAAATTTAATCCATAAAAAAGCAGTATACAGATGCCGGCAATCCACATTTTTAACTCGGCTGTGTTTTGTGCATTGCTGAATACAACGTTTGAAATATACTCAGCACCTACCAGGGCCACCGCTGCAACAGAGGCTGCATTCGATACTAAGATAATCGAGTTGATGGCAAAGGCCACCGATGGGTGGTAACATGCCGAAAATATCTTGTAATATCCTCCAGTGACCGGATATCTCGATCCAATTTCAGCATAGGTAAGTGCCCCCGATAAAGCAATCAATCCGCCCACAAACCAAGCCATAAAAAATATAGATGGGCTGAGTGCGTTTTGAGCAACATTTACAGGAGTCTTGAAAATTCCCATTCCAATGACCAAACTGATTACAATCATGGTCAAGTCAAAAAATCTTAACTTCTTAGGCGCTGATTCCATCTGCTTTGCGGTTGGTTTGTTGATAGGCTATGCATTCATCTTAAAATTACGATTAAAATTAACATTTAGTCCGAAATTGTTTTCATAATTATCTATTTTTGTGATACTCAAAAAAAAGGAACTAATGATAAATAGGATAAAACAACGTATCGAAAGTAGTTTAAAAGTAAAGGAAGCGCTTTTGCAAAACGAAGCTTTGCTGAAAGAAATTGAAAAATCAGTAGAAATTTGTGTTGAAGCGCTCAATGCTGATAAAAAATTGCTTTTTGCTGGAAACGGTGGCAGTGCAGCCGATGCACAACACCTGGCGGCTGAGTTTTCGGGTCGTTTTTACAAGGATAGGACCCCGCTTTATGCCGAGGCCCTGCATGTAAACAGCTCTTATCTTACCGCCGTAGCCAACGATTACAGTTTCGATGAGGTCTACGCTAGAATGATTATTGCCAAAGGCCGCCCCGGTGATGTTTTTATTGGAATTTCAACATCCGGCAATAGCAAAAATATTATTAAAGCCATCGAAGCTGCTAAAAAACAGGGCATGCATGTCATTGGCATGACAGGAGAAAGTGGCGGTAGGATGAAAGCATTATGCGACATTTTATTAAATATGCCCTCCAGCGATACGCCCCGTATTCAGGAAGCTCATATTCTGGTTGGACATATCATATGTGAATTTGTTGAGGAAAAACTTTTTTAGACGATGCGGGCACTCATCTTGGCCGGAGGTTTCGGCAGCAGGCTTCAATCGGTCGTAAGTGATGTGCCAAAACCCATGGCGAGCGTTGCAGGAAGACCCTTTCTCGAACATCTGCTCAATCATTGTCTGCAATTTGGCTATCAGGAAGTTACGCTCTCGGTCGGATACAAAGCAGCACTTATCATCCAACATTTTGGCGAAAGTTATAAAGGCATAAAACTAAACTATGCTGTTGAGAAAGAAGCCCTGGGTACAGGTGGTGCTATTCGCTTTGCGCTTGATACAGCAGCACCTGAATCTGTTTGGACCATCCTGAACGGCGATACACTTTTCAGCTGCGACCTACATGAATTACATCATTTTTATAAAGAGAAAAATGCCGATATGGCCATTGCATTGAAAAGGATGCAGCATTTCGACCGTTATGGCCTAGTCAATTGCGATGCGGATAATCACGTAACAGCCTTTCTCGAAAAACAATATGCCGATGAGGGTCTAATTAACGCAGGAGTATATATGTTTTCCGCCGGGCTTCTGCAGCAACATTTTGAAAACCATCGTAAATTTTCTTTCGAAAAAGATTTTATGGAAAAATATTTGAACGCGTTTAAATTTTTTGGAATAGAACTCGATGGCTACTTTATCGACATAGGCATTCCGGAGGATTATCAAAAAGCTAACAAGGATTTACGATAGCCGTGAATTTTTAAAAATAATCTACAACTCTTTTAATTTGGCACGATTGTAGGAATACACACTTTGATTTTTTTCAGGTTAGTAAAAGGAATAAAATTGAAAGCGGTTCGGTTGCCCCGAATCGCTTTTGTTTTTTTATCAGATGCTTTGTTTAGTACACAAAAAAAGGACTACATATTTGCAGTCCTTTTTATATTTCTTATGCTAATTCTTTTACCAAACAGGGCAACCGTAACGACGACCACCACCAAAAGAAGCAGGATCGATAAGATAGCTGAAACGAATGTTAATGGTGTAGAAAGAGTCATTATCTTTGGGGTCGCCACGCTGTTCTCCTGGAGCAGAAACTTCTCCATTCACAAAACCTGGATCAATTTCTACAGAGCGACGTGCCATACTTATTGCCAAATTAGCCTGATCGATTGGCATATTATCTATAAATACCTGCGGATTTACGTAATCGGTACTTACATCATCGATATAGTCGGTGAAAGTAAGACGGTGATTTACCTCAAGTGCCATAGTCCATGTATCGTTGTAGGTCCATTTCAAACCAAAACCGATTGGAACATTCACTTGAGTGAGTTTGTAAGGTACACGACCATCAACCAAACCCTGACCTTCAGTTTTGAGGGGTTTCAAATCAACCCAAGCACCATCAGAGGTTATTCCCTGCGGCTTGAAGTTATAAATACCAATTCCAATTAACGCATAGGGAGACAATACACTATAATCCTGATAACCACCACCTAATTCGAAGTTGTATGGGATGATTTCACCAATTGCAGCCGCTTCAAACACATTGGTACGGAAATTAAGCTGACGATAGTAACGAAACCATGCATCATCGCCACCGCCGCGATTTGGATCTTCACCGTCAAAATCACCTCTGGTTCCAATAGAGGCTAGATTGTCATCGCCATAAAGACGAAGAAAATTCAGGTCTAAACGGGCAGAAAAATATGCCCCGAAATTCCAGCGGCCAAAAAGTCCAAGGGTAGGTCTGATGGCTTTAAAATCTGTGTCGCGCAGAAATGGTCTTCCAATACCAGATTGACCACCTAAATCGCCCAAAAACATAGAAGTGCCCAATTGAACACCAACTTCGAGAGGAAAAGCGGGTTGATATCCACTTTGTGCGTTTACAGTTGCACCCAGTCCAAAAACTAAAGCAAGGGTAGAGAAAATCTTTTGCATCTCAATTCCGTATGAGGTTATTAAATGTAGGTTTTTTACTAATTGATTGTCAATGGATTAGCCAAACAAATGTTGGTTAATCTTATTGTTACACCGTAATTTGGAGTAAATATAAAAAAATTCTTTCTTTTAGAACGAATAAAATTGAAAAATAGTATAGAAATTTAACAAAATTGAATTTAAAGCGCTCAGTAATCTATTTTAAAAAGTGATGCAGATTATCTTTTGTAAATAAAAACTAAACCAAAGTTTTGAATTTAAAACTAAGTCACTGAAGCGAATGTTAATGACATAATTTTAGCGCAAAAATATGCAAAAATATACAAAAAAACTCAATGAGGACTCGAGCATAGCACCACTCATCAGTTTTCGAATATTATTCGGATTGCTCATGTTTTTTGCCCTGCTTAGAAATTTGCTGCTCGGATATGTACATAAATTCTACATCGAGCCCGAATTTTACTTTAAATACCTTGGTTTTGAATGGGTGCAGCCAATGGGTGCAGTCACTACATATATAATGTATGCCTTGCTCATCCTATCATCTCTTGGGATATTACTAGGGGCATTTTACAGAATTTCAGCAATTAGTTTTTTTTTGTTGTTCAGCTATTTTGAACTGCTCGACCTGACACATTACCTGAATCACTATTATCTGATCAGTCTTTTATCATTTCTTTTGATTTTTTTACCGGCAAACAGTGCCAGTTCGGTAGATGTCTATATTAACAGTCGATCGAATGTCGATACAGTTCCGCGCTGGATGATTTTAATTTTGCAGTTTCAAATTGCTGTCGTTTATCTTTATGCAGGCCTAGCCAAGCTGCAACCCGATTGGCTTTTTCA
>JBIPOO010000037.1:0-23294 GCA_044379045.1 Saprospira sp. | reverse complement strand
GGGGTGATGTGGGGTGGTTAAACTAAATTTTTAACAATAACTTTTACACATTCAAAAAGTTCTAAAAAAGAGGAACTATTAAAAATGTCGTAGAACTTTCCAAGTCTGGAATCATTGTGGATGAAGTAATTTCTTTCGCTTATTAAATTGTTTACTTTTTGCACAAAGGAATTATCCTGCTGCTGCCATTTTTGGAAGTAAATGCCGGCAAACTTTATTGCTTCTGGTGGTTTATTGCCATTAAAAAAATCGCCATTTTGTATAAATTTACCTGCTTCAAATTTCCAGTTTAAAAGTCCTCCACAATCATTTATATACCAGTTAAGATTATCATCCTTAAATAAAAACTCCTTATTTAGTTCCTCAATAAAAAGGTAAAGTGTTACAAAGGCAAAGGCAAATTGTTCTTTATTATCGGCATTGAAAATCATTTCATAGGAAAGACTTAACTGCTTAACAAGAATATTTTTGAATTCATCCCCGAGTTCAAGATGCTTAATTTTTTCTTTTAAGGCCTCTGTTTCAAGATAAAGATGACTCAGATAACTTTTATTAAAGCAATCTTTTATATCTTCCTTAAATTTATCGTAAAGTTTTTTACTCTCTCTTAGTGAATAATTGTATTCAGGCGATTCTTTTATGTAATAAGATTTCGCACCTCTTTTCAATGCAGCATCTATATTCCAGATTTTATTGGAAGCTGTTGAGATGATTATTTGATAGCCTCGGTTATTATTCAAAAATGTATCGAGTAATTTATATCCCGAGAGTTCGTTAGGTTTAAGGGATTGATTTTCTAAATCTTCCATTTCGGGATGGAGCCTCAAATCTAAAATTATTAGATCCCAATCCTTACCCACCTGATGAAGGCATTCATCATAAAAACCATTGAAATTGTGAAAATTTTTGGTCTCCGCGTTTTTGTATTTGGAAGCATCAATTATTGCTAGTGTGGAAGAGGATGCCGAAAATATTTTTTTATAAATAATTCCCCAGCCTTCATCAGACTGATCATCAATGATTAAGATTTTTTTATTGTTTTGTTTTAATGGTGCTAAATCGAGATATTGATTTTTTTCAAAAGCCTCATTCAGACAAATCAAATACTTTGCATGTAAGGTACTTAGGTGTTCATTAATATTAGTACCATCACTTAATTCGTTTTTTAGATTTAAAATTTGAGACAGTTTGAAACAGCCCCAGGCATTAGCTAAACTATGTTTTCCAGTATTGGCTTTTGGCAAAAACTTCAATTTGTCAAGAATTTGCTGTTTTGCTTCATTTTCGGGACATATTTCAGCAATTCTAAGATTTTCCTTTATTTTATCAATGTCAAAACTTGAAAAATATACAGCTTTAGTAAAGAATAAGTTATAAAGATTTAGGTTGCTATCAAAAGTATAATTTTTAAACAATACATCCAATCTTAAATCCGACAATAAAATAATTGGTATATTTCTTTTGAGAAAGTCAAATTCATAATTCAACCTAAGGTGCATGGCAATCTTCAGCGCATAGCCAAGTGGATCTTCTACATTTAAATTGAGTGGAATAATCAATTTTTCTATATTTTTGGTTAATATTTCAGTTGTCCATTTGTGAAATTCCAAATCGCTGATCATCGTTCTCTTTAGGGAGATGATGTAAGCTTCAGGAATTTGTAGCTGTTCCGCCAAACTTTTGGTAGCAGTCTGATAATCAGAAATTAAATACGCTGAATTCATATTTGTAAATTATTAATTTCGTCAATAATGTTATTTTTTGAAAAGCCTTTTCCAATCCATTTCGATATGATTTGAGTTGGATTATCTGTGTTGTAGATAAGACTTAATCCCCGTATTATAATCTCACTATTTTCAAAGTTTTCAATATTCAGGTTGCGAATTTCCCAAAGCATTTTTTGAACAAAATTCAATCGTTCAGCTGTTTTATAATTTGCACCCCAAAATAAAATTCTGAGCTCAATGTCATTGTTTTCTAAATAATAGTCCAAAAGAAACTTGAGGTTAGAATAAAAAAGCTCCTTATCTATTTTTTTATATTCGAAATTGCTCTCTATTCCTCTACTGAACTCAACTCGGGGAATCCCCATAGAAAAAACTCTTGTCAAGAAATTTTCTCTGATATTTAGATTCATGGTATCATTCAATGCACTGTTATTATTGTCAAATAACTGCAATGTTTTATGATTACAAACAAGTTTCGAATTGCTAATTTCAACTATTATATTATTTACATGAATAGGCTTTATAATTTCATAAATCTTAAATATGCCTGCATATTTTTCATCTTCCAAATAACTTAAATTCTGGTATTTCTTTCTGTCAGAAAGTGAATCGTCTAAAATGATAATCATTTTTAATAAAATTTTAAAATATGCGTAAAACCCTTGATATTTTCTTTTTCTAATTCCATATCTATCGACTTGCTATTTTTATAATATTCTTTATATTCTTTAAAGTCATCTGTCAATAATATTCTTTTTTTATAGCCATCCGGAAATTTAGCTGAAATTTCATAATTACATAAACCCCACAGCGAAGAACTTATAGAACTCAGATCCCCTTTTACGAAATCCTTGTCATTGGAAAGCTTCGTGGGTTCCGACCCAATATGAGTTATGATAATCTTTTTGAATTTTCCACCATTCAAAGTTTCATTGATAAAATCAATCTCGACTTCAAAGCAAAAGTTTGTTGCTGCGAAATCTTTTATGAGGCTAAAGATTGTTATCAGGGCTCTTTTAATTTTAGAAACGTCTGTATAAAATTCAGCAGTTTCAAGATTTTGCTTGTTAATTCTTATGTCGAAACTACTTTTTGAACTTTCGAATCCAGAGTCTAAGGTGCTATTTATGAGTTGAAATAAATTTCCGGCCCTTACCTCAATAGAGTTCTTGAAGGGTAAAATCATTTCCTCATTCCATTTTGCGTCATGCCCTGGATGTATATTGTTTTCATTTTTATACCATGCAATAAACGCCGCTTCGGACCATCCATTGTTAAATATTACTTCGCTATGATTATTTGATAATATTTTCCACTCCGGTTTTTCTGAGAATGCAAAGTTTTCAATTAACCCAATTAAAGAACTAGGAAGATGTTTGTATTCCTCTTTTGCTTTCTCAAATTCCATTCGACAGGTTTCTATAAATTCATCATAGGGTACTTTTCCGGTATTAAATTTATGTGTCAAAAATTTCAGGCCCTTACTGTTATTGAAAAGATTTAAAAATGCTCTGGTTTGAGCAGGCAGATGTCTCGGTTTGATATTATCTTTTATTTCTTTATGGTTTTTGCCTGGTTCTAACTTTGAAACAATCTCTTCTACCCTTGAAAGTCTTTCCAGTATATTTTCATCACCCTGACCAATTTGCTCAACCTCTTTTGCAATCAAATTCAACAATTTCTCCTTGATCGAATCGCCCAGTTTTTTTTTCAGGCCCAATTCAAGCATATCTTTTACAAACTTTATTTTATCGCTGTTTGTATATTTTTTATTGTCATTCATGTTTCAAGCTTTTATTGTATACACCAATTGCAGCGTGAATTCCTTTCTCCTCCCAGATTTTAATTATGGAGATTAAATGATCAGATCCACCCATTAGCAAATCAAAGCGCTCTTTTAATTTAAGGAACATAGCATTTTCATTCCCCTTTACCATCTTGAGGAAATCGAGTTTGCCTTTAATAACATTGGCCATATTTGGAGCACCTTTTTTTACATGCCCTTTTTCGTTTGTATAATCCAGCAAAAATATATTTTCAGCTTTTTGATACCCATATTGCTCCCAATAGTACAACCACATTCGCAGTTGTTTGATATATCGTTTCTGAACATTTGCCTTTTCATTCACGAGCAGGCCTGTTACTTCCTGACGGTAGCCTTCTTTCTGAAGTCGAGTCTTTGAATCTTTTATATGGAAGCCTTGATCCAAAACTATCCTGCTTAGCTCTTTTAGAAATTCACCATCCATCTGATAAACATTGTGCATGGAACTAAAAGTGATATCATCAGCATAACGGCTGTATCTAAGGCCGAATCTTTTGGCAACACCCGATAGCAGAAAATCCAGTCGCTGGCAGACAACATTGGATAAAACCGGTGATGTTGGTGCACCTTGAGCCAGTACATTCTTTTTTTCGCTTACCCACATCCCTTCAGCATCCATTCTTTCCACTTCCATCTCGGTACAACAAAGTGAGGCAATTAAATTAGCCAGCTTTTGGGTTTCAGGAGTATTTAAATTAAACGGCGCCAGCTGCAGGCATTTCCAAACCCGCGCCTGATCAATACTCGAAAAAAAATCTTTCAAATCTATATTATAAACATATCTGCTGCCTTGGTGCGTTTTTGCATTGTCGACAATTGATTTATTCCAGACAAAACCGAATGCAGCTTTGTGGGGTATAAAAACAGATTGTAAAACAACAGAAAGTGACTTTTGTAATTGTTTCAGGCCTTTTACTGGGGCATGAATCTGTCTTTTAGCTCCAGATTTCTTTTTGATACTAAATTTTCGATAATTCCTGATGGAAGACTTATTGAAGGCATACCAGGTGAGTTGTCTTAATTCAAAAGCTACTGTATTTTCACCATATAAAAGATGTTTTGCTTCGTTCAATAAACTAAGCAGGTCTTCTCTTGTCTGCATCTTTTGAAAAGAGGCCCTTATTTTTTCGATATCTTGTCTTTCTACTATCATAATTAATATTAGTTCATGAAGCCTACTGTATTATTCTTTGTGTATGCCCTCAATTTATATCTTATATATAAGTGGGGGTGGATGTAAGGTTAAGTTATAAGTTATTTAACCAAGACACGTTCATCCCGATTGCTCGGGATACCAACCGATCTGAAACAAGTTCCAGTTGGCAAAATTCAATATCTTACAGCAGGCTTTCAAAGAACTTCCACAAAGTAAGAGCACATCTGTGCAGCCTATTTGCACAAATATAAAAATTTTTATATAAATTTACTTTTTTATTGTTTTATATAAAAAACGAAGTAATGGCTTTGAATAAAAATGCGCTTATTCGCTACAAGGTTTTGGACAATTGTTTCCGAAACCCAGGCCGTCGTTTTTTTATAGAAGATCTCATTGCTGAGTGTGATAAGGTGCTTGCCGAAATTGATCCGGATTCAAATGGTATCAGCCGCAGGACGATTTTTGATGATATAAAATTTATGGAGAGTAACGAAGGCTGGCAAATAGAGCTCCTGAAACTTAAAGATAGCAGAAGAACCTATTACCGCTATGCAGATACTTCCTTTTCTATAAATAATATGCCCCTGAATGAGGTAGAAATTAATCAGCTCAGATCGGCGGTTAATATTTTGTCCCAGTTTAAAGGTATGCCCCAATTCGAATGGATAAATGAACTGCTTCCCAAACTGCAGCAGGGTATTAGTGCCAATGATACAACAGCTCCCATTATGGAGTTTGAAAATAATCAGTTCCTGAAAGGTATCGAGCACTTAGGGCAACTTTACAATGCTATTCACTATAAAACGGTCCTGAAAATTAGCTACCAACCATTTCAGGATGAGAAAGCTATTGAATTGATATTGCACCCTTATTTTCTAAAGCAATACAACAGCCGCTGGTTTCTCTTTGGGTACAATCCTGAGCATAAAAAATCAGACTGGAATCTAGCCATTGACAGGATCATAGCAATAAAAGAAAGTAAAATCGCTTACATCGAAAACACAGAGATTGACTGGTCAGAATATTTTGATGATATGATCGGCGTGACCAAACCGGAACTTTCTTCTCCCGAAAAAGTCATACTACACTTTTATGGCATCACAGGCAAATATATGGAAACCAAGCCTCTGCACGGCAGCCAAAAAACAAAATGGTTAGACAAAAATACGCTGGAACTTAGCCTCCATGTGGTCATCAACTATGAACTGGAAAGACTGATTTTGTCTTATGCAGATACGGTGAGGGTGGTTGAGCCAGGGCGGTTAGGGGAAAAGATTTTGGAGAGATTGGGGAGGGGATGTGATGGTTATAGATTAGATTAGTCCATTTTCTTTTAGATGCTTCCTTTCCCTATCAAGCCATTTCTTAACTTGTTCTTTGACAATATCGAGGTGAGCATTTGATATTTCTTGTAAAATTCCTTCATTGTTAAGTATCTCTTGCTTTAAACGAGTTTCATTGATGTTTTGAAGTATGTTAATTTCAGCTTCATGGCTTTTCTTAATTTTACTGAGTTCAAGTTCTGATTCTGCCATTTTAAATAGATTTTCAATCTCTATTTCCCTAAGTTTTACAGCATTTTTTTCATCTTCCATCAGTTTTAACCAATAATACTGGTCTTCTTTTACTTTTTGTTGAAGTTCTGCATCTTTTTTAAGCAGCTGATTTTGAAGTTCTTTAATAAATTTAATCTCATCAATTTTTGACTGATATTCAAGTTCTATTTTTTCTCTTAATAGAGTCTCTTCCAGTTTCCCCATTTCTCCATTTTCTCTTATAGTTTGAGCATCATCTTTTAACTGTTGTTCATATTCGGTTTTTGGCATCAAGGTTTTTGCCATTACCGGTATGATTTCAATACACATAAAAAATAACATCAAAAACCATGATATAGTATTTAAATATGGTTCTTGTCTTTCTTTTTCATGAAGAAGCTGTAATCTGTTTACAATACCATCTACTCCATATACCTTTACTGCCTCATCTAAATTATCATTGGCATTATTTACTTTTTTATCTCTTTCAGCAATTAAACGTGCCTTTTCTTTACTTAATTCGTTTTCTGCATCTATTATCTTTTTATAATAAGATTGAAACATTGTACCCCTTTGATTTTTCAAGTCATCAACCTGAAGATTTAATTTTTGAATAGCATTGTTATTTATTTTGATTGACTGATCTGCACTATTAATAGCTTGATTAGCACTTTCAATAATCTTTTTATCTGGATTAGATTTTGATTTCTCTGTAGCATTTATTTGAAAATTATTTTTTTTAATTTGTTCATGCCCAATATTGTAATTATTCAATTTATCAACCTGTGGTTTTATCTGATTCTCCATGGATGTAATTTGATTATCAATTTGTCCTAAACCTTCTGGTTTTGTATTTTTTATGACAATAACTTTTTGTTCTTCATTTTTAATTAGAGAATCATATTCTAATCTTATCTTTTTAATTTTATATTCATAATTACCTTCTTTTAATGATTTATTATCTATAAGCATCTGATCTATCTCCTTTTGCATTATTCTTAATTCCAAGGGCTTTGATATAACTATAGAAATAAATATTACTAAGGGTAACCTGATAAGCATACTTGATCCAACATTATTTGCCGTTTTGTTTGCATAAGCTTTTAGCCAAGGTAACATTTGTAATGTTTTATCAATTGGAGTATCGTCTTTTTTTGGAGCTATCATTATCAAAAATCGGTCAACATTAAAAACGAAAAGAGCCCACAAAAAACCAATAACAGATGATACCAATATATTATCAAAAACAAGATTAACTGCATAAGTTCCGGAGAAAAATGCAAAGACGGATACAATTAAAACTAAGGCGCCCATTGTTGAGTACATTATTTTTTCGCGTTCTTTATGAGGACACTTTTCAATGGTAGCTCTGTCCACAGCTACTGTCCACAATAAAAAATCTGTTTGCCTACTCAATAGACCCCAAAAGGGTCTAAGAATCCATTTAAACAGGTTAATAACAGGATTCTTAGATTTTTTTTCTTCTACAGAATTTTGAATAGAATAATGAGCATTACTATTGCTATTTTCCTCCAATAATAAATTATTATGCTTTTTTTTATTTCGTTTTGACATAACAATGCAATTAAAAATAAATTAGTTATTTTTTAAAATTAGCTTCTATCTTTTCTCTATATTCACTTATGAGGTTATCCCCTAGATATTTAATGCTTTTTTCGGTGATATTAATCTCATGATAAAGACTGGAAAGTATAGGAACTTGTAATGATGAATTTAACCCCAAAAGTGAAAAACATCCCGGAACCTGCACTGGTGTCAATTTTACCTTTACATCAGTTCTCACATCCTCAGGAAAAGGTAATTTCAAAATTTTTAATTCTGGTATCTGAATCATTTTAAGGGTAAATTCATGATTTTTAACGTGTTTAATATTTTTTGAAGTAAATTTATATTTAGTTAACTCTTTAGGGGATAATTCCATTTTGCCTACAAGCGAAATTTCTTCATTATTTAGATAGGCAGATTCCGCATTCAGTATTTCCCAGCTTAAAATTATTTTACTACCTATTGGTGCTAAATATACATCATTTTGAATCTTGTATATACTTTCATTCAATAAAACACCCTGATCAAAGGGGTTGTAAATTAGAATTTCATATATTATCATGGGTTCTTTTAATAGTTTTACCGTAATAGTTTTAGTAACCTCTTGATCTTCTTGAAATGCCGTAATGGTAAAAACTTCATCCTCACTGATTCTTTTGGTTAATGAATCCTTTAGACTTTGAACAGAATAAAAACCTTGTGAATCTTGTAATTTTATATAATCAGCATTTTTGACATCCCAAAAGAGTTGGAAATCTGTATTTTGATCAACCAAATCTTTAGTGGATGTAAAATATATAGAAATTCCATTTTCCTTCAAAGAATCATAATTTTCTGGATAAACACCTAAAGATCTTAATGCTTGAAAGTTTTCCAGATATTGTGATGCAATTTTACTATCTTTTATTATTACAATATTCTCATTGCTGTTATTGGCATTATTAGTCCAATTATACGAACCCGTTATAACTTTTGATACATCAATTATACAATATTTATTGTGCATAATTCCATAATTAGATGTGGAAACTTCTACCTGTAGAAGCGTTCCTCCTAAACTGTAATATATCTCTAATGGAAGCTCTCCTAGAGCTTCTTTGTGAGTACTGATGACAACTTCAACTGAGACTCCTCTATTCAACAAATTGATAAGTTCGCCTATAAGCTCTGCACTGGTAAACCAAGCTGTTGCAACATAAACACTATGATCAGCCTTTCTTAGATGCTCTATAATTACATTTTCAATATCATCAAAATGACTTTCTACAATTCCGTTATTTTTCATAGCACAAACAATTTAATAAATCAATGAAGAAGCTTCAAATATTATTGTTAAAATACTCATAATAAAAACCAGTCCAAATGATAATAACATAAACACTAGAAATAAAGCTGCTATAATTGAAACCATTACCAAACAAATATTATTAATCGAATTTACTATATAGTTATACCTCTTTCTCAACAGTTCTTTTCGTTTATTTCTTTCTTTGTCTCTCCTTTCTTTTTCCAGTCTTATTCTTTCTAGTCTTTCCCTTTCTTCTTTATCTCTCCTTTCCTTTTCTTGCCTTACTCTTTCCAGTCTTTCACGTTCTTGTCTATCCCTCCTTTCCTTATCCAGTCTTATTCTTTCTAGTCTTTCCCTTTCTTCTTTATCTCTCCTTTCCTTTTCTTGCCTTACTCTTTCTAGTCTTTCACGTTCTTCTCTATCACTTCTTTCCTTATCCAGTCTTATTCTTTCTAGTCTTTCTCTTTCTTCTCTATCACTTCTTTCCTTATCCAGTCTTATTCTTTCTAGTCTTTCCCTTTCTTCTTTATCTCTTTTTTCCTTTTCTTGCCTTACTCTTTCTAGTCTTTCCCTTTCTTCTTTATCTCTCCTTTCCTTATCCTGCGCTTCTTTTTTCTTAATTAATATTTTTTCTTGATAAAAAGTAAGGTTGTAATAGATATCTCTTGTAATAATTGATTTTTTCAAAAGATCAAAATCATTATTTTTACTAGAGTAGACATAAAAAAGTATTTCATTAAATGATTCAAAATTTGGAATATCATCTATTTTATTTTTTAAATACTCTTTTATCTCTATTGCATCAAAAACATTTTTAATATTTAAAACACTGATTGATTCTCTAAGATTATCACCTACAAAAATTGGATTGTAGTTCTTTATTATATTATTTATTTTGGAGACGATATAGTCCATAAAATAACAATCATTATCTCTTTTAGAAAAATTATCTTCAAATATATAATCTGCCCTTATTACTTCCTGTCGAACTGAATTATCTAATACCCACGTAATTTGGTACCTGTTATTTTTTTCAGGAACTTTTTCTAGTGATAAGAAGATTGTTGGGTAATTACTCATATGATTTATTTTTTTTCAAATCATCCTCCTCAACACCTCAGGGTACATTTTCCCAACCATTTTACGCACCTTATTCCTTTGTGGGCGAAGGAGTTCCTGGCTGCCATCGCTGCGGGTGATTGTTCTGTGTTCCAATCTGTTGCGCTCTTCGTAGAGGTCTTTCAAAAATGAGCCGACAAGGGAAATGGATCCTTCCATTTTACTAAGTTGCACATAGCGTGATTTTTCATCGCCGGCTTCTGGATATTTTTGTGGATTTTTTTTACTGATATCCTGAATATAATGCAGAACAAGGTTATCGGCGAATTTCAAGGCATTATTGAGCCAGCCACTTACCTGCCATTGACTGAGTTTCCGGAATTCATTGCAGATTTCCAGACAGCTTCTGGCATCGTCCTCGGCAAGTTGGTAGTATGTTTGACCAAGCCGGGTTTTGAAGTCCAAATTCAACTTTGCGCTAATAACATCTTCATAAAAATATTCGAAGGGCTGCTGACTAGCCGTTGATTTACGGGCTTGTTTTTCAAGAAATTCCCGATACATTTCCTGCTGAAAGCTATTCAGCGCTTGTTCCTGGCTTGCAGTTTTTCTACGTTCCAGATTTTGTAGTTCAATGAATTTCATAGGCCAAACCAGTATTTAATGTTATCGGAATTTTCATTGCCCCCAATCAGCGCCAATCGGTTTTTGATGTAGGGTTCACTGTCGTCCCTGATGGCTTTTTTCAAAGAAGCATAGAGCTGCTGGGCGGGTTTCAGCTGTTTGAGTAAAATCATAAAATAACCCATTCTGACCAGTGGCGACTTCTCTTCAGAGGCATCGCGAAATAGTTTTTTTAATTGGGAAGCGTCGAAAATCTGACCATTTGACATATTCGAAAGCATTTGAAAGCGAACCCATTCATAGATTCTAAATTTTGGCATCAGGTGCTGGATTGCTTTGGAAATTTCCTGATTTGGACCGTAAAGGTTCAGATTCCAGCAGAAATGATTGGCTTTCCAATAATAATGTTCCAGACAAAAAAGCCATATTGGTACCATTTTGTCATTAGGTTTTCCCTTCATTTGGCCCGATAAAATACTGTTTGCATTGCGCCATCTATAGGCGAGACTGATAATTTGTTTGTTGAATTTATCATCTTTCAAAAAATCCCCGATATTGAAATCAGCCTTGCCCAGCAGCTTAAACTTATCGAGCAAAATGACTTCAACCTCCTCAATTTCTTTTTTGCAAAAGCCGACCAATTCTTTATCATCAATACTTTTAATGATAAATTTTGTTTGCTGCTCATGGTCGCTGTGTTCATCAGAGAAATAAAGCTTTCCTTCGGAATTGCGCTCGTACACTAAGTATTCCTTACCCGAAGCAGTTCTGATCAAATCATACTTCATTGATTCCCGATTTTCGCCAATGAGTTCAGTATTTGTTTTTTTTGCATTTAGCGAAAGAGCCCTGCTTTTTAGGAAATTGTCAATCAATACCAAGGCTTCGGTCAGTTTTTCCTCCGTCTCCTCGTAGATCCTGATATCGTCCATATAACGGTAGTAGGTATAGCCTTCCATTAAAATGAGATGATCCAGATCGTAAAGAAAAAGATTGGCAAGGAAGAAGGACGCAGCCGGACCCTGAGGAATGCCAACTCCTGCAGTAATAGATTCTCTTGTTCCAGACCATATATTCAGACAATCGGCAAGAAAATCGAGCATCTCAGGTTCGAGACCAAATTGATGCAGTGTCAAAAGCAGTCTTGAGTGTGGAATACAATCAAAAAAACCGGTTATATCGGTCTCTAACTTATGTCGGATGGCAGTGTTTTCAATTTCATTGTTTACAGAGTTCAAAAACCTGTTATAAAGTGGAATGTAATATTCGAAAAAATAAAAATCCGGGTCTTCTTCATTCAAAAGCTCCAACCCTTTTTCAACCTCAGCATGCAAAACCGATCCAAAAACAAAGCTGTTGTTTTCTGTAAGTGTTCGATAGTTTTGGGCAGCGATTCTGTCGGCAATCGCCTGATACACCAAGGCATCTTCAATACACAATACGGTTTTTGTACGCTGCGTTTTAGAAGCCTTAGGTTCATAATATTTAAATGGCCGTTGTGGTTGGTAATACCCATTCAGAATAAGTTCTGAAAGCTTTTCAAGGTTTTTATCCAGATTGGTGGCGTAGACCTCCATCCCAAAAAAATCCTTGACATCTTTTCCGTTTGAGCGGATCATCCTTTCCCAGGCAAGCCTGAGGTTATCCGCCGAAAAATATTTTATAAAAATTTCACTCATGCGTTCTGATTTTAACACAATATATAAATAAAATCATCAGCCATACTTTTTAGTGATGATATTTAATTAAAAAAAATAGCCTGAAAAATGTCCATTAGGAACATCGTTCTTTAGAAAACAAGAAAATTTCCGTGTCGAAAAAATGCTGTAAACTATATCAAACTGCCTCATAAAACACAAAGTTCCAACAGCTCAAAAAGAAATGTTGGAACCCTAATTTTTAGGACTAATATTTTAATCAAGCAGCCGGCTAAAAACCATCCTTCCACCTTCATACATGCTCAACACAAAAGACTCGTCAGCGGATTTGGATTCTTTCAATTGCAGGAGTTTTTTCAAAGAATTACCCTTTGACTTCACTTTTTTCAAAAAAATAAGCTTACCATTTTTTTTGATTTCTACCAAAACTTCGGCATCGTTGGGTAGGTCGTTCACAAGCCAAACATAGCGCTTATTTCCTTTGATTTCAGGAATGAGGGCGATGGGCGCATAGAGCATATCAAGCTGATGATGCAGTTTTTTCCAATTGCCGTAGACATCGCGGCTGCTCCAGCTGGGACCCGGCCAGCAATCATTGTACTGCCAGAAAAGTGTTCCCCAGCAATGCCCCTTTTTCAGGCGATGTGCGTCGATGGCAGTTTGCATAGCGAGGGCCTGTGCCGATTGGCTTTTGTCGACAAAATCTTCAAAGCTTTTAATTTTCCCGAAATATTTTTCGGCCTGCTTTACGATGAGCGCGTTGCCTACATAGCTTTTCTGATGCCATTTCATAATCTCTGAATCGGTTGAAAGACTGCTGCTGTCGGCAAATTTTAAAATTGTCTGCATTTCGGGGAAGGACTGAAAACCGTATTCAGCCATAAAACGTCCCACATTGCTGCGGTAGGCCTCAAAATCATCTTTTCCGTGCCAGACGCCCCAGTAATGCATACTGCCATAATTGAAGTTTTCGGGTTTTCCCCAATTGCTCAGTGGCGAAGTGGGCGTATAGAAGCGGAATGGATCCAGTTCCTTAATTTGCTCAGGAATAAGTTGTTGAAATAGTTTTTCATAATCCTGCCGGATTTTGGCCGAATCGGCAGCCGACCAAGCAAACTGTTTTTGCCAGCCCCAGTTGAACCAAGCCACATTCATCTCGTTGTTCCCATTCCATTGCGCAATACAGGGGTGATGGCGCAGGCGGATGATGTTCTCGCGCACTTCATTGCGTACATTGTCTACAAAGGCGCTATCGCCCGGATACATGGAGCCAGCAAACATAAAATCCTGCCAGACCAGAATGCCTGCCTCATCACACAAATCGTAAAAAATATCATTTTCATAAATGCCGCCCCCCCAAACCCTAAGCATGTTCATGTGTACTTTTTTGGCATCAGCTATCAGGCTTTGATACTGATTATCAGTGACATCGGGCAGAAAATGACTTTGTGGAATATAATTGGCGCCCTTGATAAAAATGGGTAAACCATTCACTTTGTAATAATAAGAGCGCCCGATTTTGTCATTTTCCTGCAGTAATTCCACTGTTCTCAGTCCGATTTTCTTCTCGGCTGATGCCAGAATTTTAACATCTTTTGCAATCTCGACCCTAATAGGATAGAGATGCGCCTCGCCCCAGCCATTTGGCCACCAAAGTTTAGGGCTGTCGATTTCGAGCTCAATACTAATTTTCCGATCGCTTCCTTTCAACTCAAAACTTTGATTTTTGCCGTTTACGCTCATGTTGTAAAGCCCAGAAACATCAGATTTTACATAGGTTTCAACTGTCAGTAAAGCTTTTGTGGGGTTAATGGATTTTTGAACAATGTGCAGGTCCTCTATCCTCAGTTCGTCCCAAAATTGAATTTTTATTGGCCGCCATATTCCGCAGGTAACTAGTCGCGGTCCCCAATCCCAACCAAAATGATAGGGCGCCTTGCGGGTAAATGGACTTACTTTCAAGGGCACATTTTCCGAGCCGGCCGGCAATTCATAGCCCAGCTCCTTTGCTTTCGAGCGATTTATAAATTTGGGATCTTTAAAAATGATATTCAAAACATTATCACCTTTCAAAAGGAGTTTTTTGACATCTATCCGCCAGGAACGGAACATATTATCGGCCTGCAGAATGAGGCTATCATTTAAATAAACATCGGCATAAGTATCGAGCCCATCAAAAACAAGGTCGATGTGGTTTTTGTCGAATTCTTCGGCGCTGATTTTGAATGTACAACGATACTGCCAGTTGTGATTTTCAACCCATTGAACAGCTTTTTCATTGGTTCCGAACCAGGGATCGGGGATTAAACCATTGCGCAAAAGATCGCTCTGCACAACTCCGGGTACTTTCGCAGTTTTCCATTGGTAAATTTCAGTGCTAACAGCAGTTTTTTCATAAGATGTATCGCTCCAGCCCATCGAGCGGAATTCCCAGTTTTCATGAAGCATGCTCGTTGACTGAGCATTCAGTACAGCACTAAAAAAAATTAAAAAAAGGTATAAATACTTCATTGTCAGAGCAGCTGTTTTTTGATTTCTGCAATGGAATCCGCATCGGATATAAAAATTACATCCTCCTGAATGTCTCTGCTGCCGTTCATGAAAAGGCCCTCTTTATGATAGCCCATTTCGGATTTTGACAGTTTTTTGGCCGAAAGGTGAAATTCAGAACAGCCTGTTTTTTCTTTGATTGTTTTAATGTTCTCACTGTTTATGCCTCCACCTGGCATAATAATGATGCGCGCTGCAGCCTTTTTGTTCAAAGCTGAAAGTATTTCAATTCCCTCGGGAACGGAGTTTTTGCCGCCTGAAGTCAGAATCCTTTTGCCGCCACAAAAAATGATATCGTCCAAGGCTTCATTAAGGTCGTGACAACAATCGAAGGCCCTGTGAAAGGTAAAGGGCAGGGGAGAGGCAGCTTCAATCAGCGCTATTGTGCGGTCGCAATCTACAGTCCCATCTCCTTTTAATATTCCCGATACGATGCCATCGGCACCCAATTCCTTAGCCAGGAAAATATCCTCCAGCATCACATTGAATTCGGCATCGCTGTACAGAAAATCGCCACCTCTGGGGCGAATCAGGACAAAAATCTGTATTTTCAGTTCCTGCCTCAATACCTTGAGCATACCAAAGGAAGGAGTTGTTCCGCCCTCCCAAAGGTTATCGCAGAGTTCAATTCTATCGGCCCCGGCGGCTTGTGCGTTGAGTGCTGAGGCTATGTTTGCGCAGCAGATTTCGAGCATGTTATAAATTTAGTTGACTTTTGTTACAATCATATAAAAGTAAACTTAAAAAACGAAATTGTCAAAAAACAATGTAAGATCAGAAATTCAATTGATACTCGATTGGTTCAGCCTTTTATTTGATTCAGGATACAAATTTTTTGTATACAAAGGGCAGATGCATTAAAATGATACAATTATTCTATTACGCTTTTTTCCTATTTCTTCGGTTTTGATGGAATCAGGGGTTTAACAATGCAGCATCACCGTAAATTTAATGCCCCATTTAATACTCCATTTAATACCTCATTTAATGCACGGTATAATAGCCCCCAGTTTTTTTGCTTCCTCTTCTTTCAATTAATATTTTGTCAACAAGTATCTTTATTTGCCGTTCCAAGGACTTTATTGGTCTGTTATCTAATTGAGGGATAGATCTTTACTCCGGTAGTTGCTTTTTCCTATTTCTTAGGCTTTGATTGAATCAGGGATTTTAAAATGCAGCATCACCTCATTTAATACCTCATTTAATACCCCATTAATGCCCCATTTAATGCCTCATTTAATGCCCCATTTAATGCACGGTATAATAGCCCCCAGTTTTTTTGCTTCCTCTTCTTTCGATTAATTTTTTATCCACAAGAAGCTTTATTTGCCGTTCCAAGGACTTTATTGGTCTGGGTTTATTTCTAAATAGCATTTGTAAAAATGCATCACCGAGGATTTAATACCCCATTTAATACCCCATTTAATCCCTCATTTAATCCCTCATTTAATCCCTCATTTAATCCCTCATTTAATTTAATCTTCAAGGATATCAACGGAATAATATCCCCCAGTTTTTTTGCTTCCTCTTCTTTCAATTAATTTTTTGTCAACAAGTATCTTTATTTGCCGTTCCAAGGACTTTATTGGTCTGTTATCTAATTTGAGGGATAGATCTTTAGACTTAATTCCCGGATTTGAAGATATCATCTTTAATAATGTTTTCAGCGCTTCATCTAATGACACTTCTTTTCCGGCAACTTTGATATTTGGCAGTGGAATTTCTAATGTAAAAGGATTGCCCTCTGTAAATAAAACATTTCCCATTCCCCCGTATTCCTTGATAAGTCTGTGTACATTCAGAACACCTGAACCAAGTTCATCCACTCTGCCCAGTTGAATAAAAAATTTAGCAATGGTCGGATTTTTTGGAAAAGGTGCAAAATTGTGAGGATCAATGGGGCCTTCTCCATGCGGATTATTTGCATTTACGCTAATCAATCTGTCTTTCAGAATTACAAAACTACTGGGATAAGCATTGGTATATTCTCTGTGAACAATCAGATTAGCAACAATCTCTCTGAATATTTTTGCTCGCAAGCTTACTCTTTGTGCACCTTCCATGTAAAATTTATCATGAATGTGCTTGTCCACAAAAGCCATAAGTTGTTCATAGGCCTCTATGAGATTAGTTTGAATATAAACTCTGTCATCATAACGATCCAGGTTTTCAACTCTCAGCAGCGCATCTATCTTATAGTGTGGCAATATCTGTTGAATAACCTCGTCTTTACCAAATAAGAGTGCTGCGGCCAAAGTATATCCCTCTTCTCTACTGTTATAATCCTTTCTCCAGAGACCGGCTATTTCTAACATTTTTTCATCCCCGAGGGCCAACCAGGGATGATTAGGGTTATTGCTGCGAATCAATTGGCGGACTTTTGGAAAAAGCTCCTGCTTAAAGTCCTCAAATGATAATGCAGGGAAAATGATACCTTCCGTATAGTAATTTCTTTTGTGGTTATAAAGTGCAGCAATTTGGTGTGGGTGTTTTATTTTAAAATCGCCATCACTGCTTCTGTCAAAAACCTCTTTAGCTGTTTTATGTAATTGCGAACTGGCGGGCACCTGTATGTGTATAATATTTTTATTTTCAATGATGTAGTGTAGGGGAAATAAAATAAATGGAGGATCAAGTTTGTTGGGATTATTGGAAAGGCTTGCAATATCTGCCATCATCTGATGTAGTGCCACGTCATTTACTCCATTAATATGATTGTTTTTGTCAACGCCTAAAAATATATCTCCCCCCTCGCGGTTGAGCATTGCACAAATTGTCTCAAACAAATTTGCAGGAAGGGAATTTTCAGCCTTTTTAAATTCAAGGTGAATTCCTTCCTGTTGTTCAATAAGTTTTATAGCTCTATCTTTACTCATATTTTACTTTATGAATTTTTATACGCTTCTTTAGGTCTATTTTTTCTTCACCCCATACACCTTCAAAAACATTGCTTTAATCTCAGGTAATTCCTTTTTGCCTTTTTCTTCGGCACTGGCGATATCGAAATCCTTTAGGAGCTTGCTGTCGCGTTTTTCATAGAACTCGATGAGTGGGGCGCCAAATTTGTTGATATCATCCACCACAGTTCGGTCCTCGAAATATTCCATGGTGAGCACAGCAGTATTGAGCGCCCAAAGCAGGTAACGGAAGGATTTTGCATAGTCGCGTTCGAATTTAATTTCTTTGCCTTTTGGCAGGCGGGTGGCAATTTCTTCTTTTGTTTTCGAATACATAATGGCCAGCCTCAGCATGGCATAGGGATTGAGGTATTCGTCGGCCGCCAAGTGCTGATAATACATACCCTTTTCGAAATTATCTTCGGCAAAATAGCGATTGCCAAGGTAGTGCAGCGCATAGGATGCTTCAAAAAAGTTGAGTCCTTTTTTTTGGAGTAATTTTTCAATCTCTTCCTTTTTGGCCTCGCTCATTTTTTGATTCAAGGCCATCAAATCTGGCTTTTCAATGCTTTCTATGCCCAAACTGTTTTGCTTGTTTTGCTCTAATTGTTCAAGCGTATAGGATTTGTTTTTAGGGTTGTCGCTTTTGCAGGCAAGTACGGTGAAAATGACAGCTGCTATGATTAAAACTTTTTTCATGGCAATAATTATATGATAATAAAAAGTCGTATTTAATCAATATTTTTTACAAAGTAAAAGATCTTTTTTTGTGCATCAAAATCTGTATGGGTCAGCTAAATCCGTGTTTTGATATTTTCTTAAAACACAGATATGACTGCTAATACTGATTTACACAGATCTTCGATATAGATTTTTTTTCTTTCGGAAAAACAGATTTGCAAATGATATCAAAGAAAAGATTTTCAAAGTCAATATTGTTTGAAATAAATTTGAAGAAATATGTATTATTTTGTTAAGTTATTACTTGCTTTCTAAGTCAACAAATTCCGGGTCTTCGCTTTCTATAACCAGTTCATCGTAAGCCAGGAACATATTTTCGGGTAGGAGCTTTTCGGTGTTTGCTGTGCTGCCCATAGTATGGCTCAAATGCGTAAAAAAAGTAGATTTGGCACCGATTTCCTTTGCCAGTGCTATAGCCTGTTCAAGGGTGAGATGAGAATAATGCTCCGTATGCTGCAGGGCATTCAGCACTAAAACGTCCAGACCCTTGAGGTATTGCATTTGATCAATATTGATAGTCTTTACATCGGTCAAATAGGCAAATTTTCCGATACGGAATCCCATAACGGGCAGTTTAGCATGCATAATTTCAACAGGCATTACAGGCGTATTGCCCACCAAAAACTGTTTATCCTTTTCAATGGCTATTTGCTGTACCTTTGGAACACCGGGATAATCATTGTCGAAAATATAATCGAAGGCTTTGCGAATAGCAGCCTGTACCCTTTCCACGGCAAAAAGCGGCATATCCATGCGGTATTTGAAATTAATGGGCCTGATATCATCGAGACCTCCTACATGGTCGCGGTGTTCGTGCGTGACGAGAATGGCATCGATACGCTCAATACCTGAACGCAACATCTGATACCTGAAATCGGGACTAATGTCAATGAGTATGTTTTTCCCCTGAATCTCGAGACAGACCGATACGCGCAAGCGACGATCTTTTTTGTCGCTCGAATTGCAGACATGACAATCGCATCCAATAACCGGTATGCCCTGCGAGGTTCCCGTGCCCAAAAATGTAATTTTCATTTTTTGATTAAGGTTTAAAACCAAAAATACGCAGTTTTGATTGCTTTGTATTGAATTTTGACATAAAATTATTTTCTGCGCAAAGCAGCCACCAAAAGAATCATGCGGTCATAATTCAAAATGCCATCCCTGATGCCCTGCATCCTCAGGTAAGCATCGTAGGCAACTTCGTGAAAACCGGGAATAAATTCGAAATATGGCTTCATTTCACGCCTAATGGCCGCTAAATCGTTGAACATGCCGCGGTCGATAAGTGGGCGGTTTTTTTGGTAATATTCGGGATCGACTTCGCTAAAAACATAGCGCCAATAGCCAAGATAGCCCGAATATCGAATGGCAGCATTTTTGGAGCGAAGGCAGGCCAGGTAACCCAGAAAATTGCAGGTTCCTTCATCGCCAAAACCATATCCATGCGACATTTCATGGGCAAGGGTAAAAGGTTTTTGCAAAATGTGTAATGCCGATTCGATATGCCCCTCACCAGTAAAAGGCCAATAAACCCCCGATGAACTGAAACCGTAAAGTAGGCCCGGATAAAGCTGGCGCCCCCTTACTTTGCCAATGGTCGGATAACCCAGATCTTTGAGTACCAATACTAAACAATTGCGCATTTCGTCCTCCAGATTTTCAGGAAAAAATTTGGCATCAATTTCAAAGGTATCTGCTCCAACTATCTCGGCCCGGCTTAGACTGCATTGTTTTGTAATAAAATCTGCCTCGGCCCTCATTTCCAGACTGTCGAGCGCTCGGGCATCTATGGACATTGTTTTTTCAATTGGAATTCGGGCATAGTTAAATCCCCAAAGTATCATGAAAAAAAAGATAAGACCGCCTGTAAAATTCGAAAAATTCCATCCGAATTTTTTCCACCATTCCTGACGTTTTATACCCGAATTTCGACGGATAATTTCTCT
Organism: Saprospira sp.; assembly: GCA_044379045.1. Classification (GTDB taxonomy): domain Bacteria; phylum Bacteroidota; class Bacteroidia; order Chitinophagales; family Saprospiraceae; genus Saprospira. Next base: position 2,719 of record JBIPOO010000037.1, on the reverse strand, counting down.
GCGCAATAAATAAATCGCCCATAAGGCCATCGTCAGAAAAAAAACATAAAACATAGCAAAGGGCATAAAACGCCCCCAGCTGTTGTCGATGATCCATCGTATGCCCAGGAAAAAACTTCTGGAGTAAAGATACTCGCAAAGGGCCGGAAAAAATCCAAAAACGATGCGCAGCAAGAGGGCCGAAAGTCCCAGGCCGATCCAGATGTATTTTTTGGAGAAAAGCTTTTTTAAGATGCTCATTGCGAATTATTTAGCTTTTTGAAGCAGGTTGAGCGCCTCATGCGTTTTACGACAATGTGTAGGAATGATTTTAATTTCGGGGTGTTTTTTATGGAAAAGGTGCAAAAGCCCAATGGTATTTTTGTAGGCTTTCCAATCGCTGATGAGCAGTTTGGCCAAGTTTGGCGGCAGTCGGTTTTCACGGTATGAATCGGATAGCCAGCAGGCATCGGCGCAGAGAAAGATGGATTCTTCCTTTTCATTTTTTAGGATTGCGCCATACTGACCAATATGATGTCCGGGCAAGGCCACAAGCTTAATGCGTTCATCCCCAAAAAGGTCGAAGCAGTTTTCAAAAATATCAAGTGGTTTTTGTTGAATGCTGTTGTCCTTATCAAAAATCCAGCTTCTCTCTGCTAAATCATTTGGCAGCAAATCGGGTAAAACGCCTTTTTTAAGCATAGACCAACCTTTCGAAGCAAGTGCATTGTCCAATGCGGCGGAGGAACAGATAAAACGGGCATTTGGAAAATCTTTCAAACCACAGATATGATCTACATGAAAATGCGAGACAATGATGTAATTAATCTCTTCGGCGGCAATTCCCATTGCTTCAAGTTGCGATTTTGCCGATGCTTCTTTTTTGACAAAGGTTGGCAGCAACAGGGCAGTTAGCTTTGCCGGCCATTTGGCAGTAGCTTCATAGAAACGTTCACTGCAACCGGTATCGAAAAGAATTTTACCGCTTTGGGGATGCTCAATCAGTGCAACCAGAACCGGAATTTTAACTTTTTGCCTTTGGCCGCCTTGCAGCATCATATTTTCTTTCGAAACGCAGTGACCGCATTCCATAAATGTTATTTTCATAAGGCTATTCTTTTACACAAATATAAAGACTACTTAGGCATTTTTTTCTAATTTTGGTATCATTATCTCCGCAATCTAGCTGTCAACAGTTAATCATCCGTAATTTTGACCCTGAATTTAGTATAGGAATGTTTAAATTTCTGAAGACCATATCCTTGAATCTGCTTTGGTATCTGAATATTTTTTCGGTCTTCCTCTTATTAATGTCATATACAGCACCATTTGTTTCCCCTGTAAAAAATGCCTGGCTGGCCCTCTTGGGCTTGGGCTATCCATTTCTGCTGCTTATCAATATTTTTTGGTTTGTGTTCTGGTTACTGCGAAAGAGCAGGGCAGTATATGCCTCTATGCTCACAATAATTTTAGGTGCTGCTTACATACCCACACTGCTTGGATTTGCAAAAAGTACTAAGGCTCCGGATAATGCGATGAGGCTGATGAGCTACAATGTGCGCTATTTCAACACACCCGTTTATGCCAAAGAAGCCCGCTGGATTGAGCAGCAAAATAAAATAATTGCCTTTATCAAAAGCGAAAAACCAGATATTCTGGCTGCACAGGAATTTAGCGGAAAAGGTAGTGCATCGACCAATCGAGCCGATGAACTGCTTAAAGCCGCAGGTTTGAAACATATCCACAGAGGTGGTCGCAGCAGCCTGGCTATTGTCAGCCGCTTTCCGATACAAGATAAGGGCGTTTTACATTTTCAGGGTTCTGCCAATGGCGCAATTTATGCCGATCTGCTCACGCCAAAAGGAAAAATCAGGGTTTATTCGGTGCATCTTCAGTCGACGCGCCTTGGGAAGGATGCCGATGAAGTACTTAAAAAAGATAATATCAAATCGATAGGCAACAAAGAAACGCAGGAAAAATACTACCGCATTGAAGATAAATTGAGCTCTGCCTTTGCCATGCGTGCCCGGCAGGCCGAAATTCTAAGAGAACATATTGCTGCATCGCCACACCCAGTGATTGTTTGCGGCGATTTTAACGATACGCCCCTCTCTTACAGCTATCGCCTGATGTCGAAAGGTCTTCAGGATAGTTTTATGGAAAAAGGCTGGGGCCTTGGAACTACCTATGCAGGCGCCTTGCCTGCGCTACGCATCGATTACATTCTTTGTAGCCAGCATTTTGAGATTTATACGCATCAGAAACAGAAAAATGCTATTTCTGACCATTATGCGGTTTTTAGTGATGTCGGTCTTTTTTAGATTGTCAGATAATTTATCAGATATCAGATATCAGATTATCAGCTATTGATAATTGACTAAATGCTGAAAATCTGAGTTCTTATAATCTGACAATCTAAAAATATAATTGAGATAGTTTTTTTGAGTTAATTTGTTAGGAATGGGCTGCCGGAGAGGTGGCCTTTTTTTGTTTTGCGATTGTCAGGTAGCAGATTGTCAGATAGCAGATTGTCAGATGTCAGATATCAGATATCAGATTATCAGCTATTTATAATTAGCTAAGAGCTGATAATCCGGCTTCTGTCTATCCGATAATCTAAAAAATAGCTGAAAATCCGGCTTCTGACAATCTGATAATCTAATAGAAAAACTGACCCAAGTCACCATCTCCTCTAACCACCGTCACCCCCAACTCTGCGCTCGCTCATGAAAAACAGTTT
>JBIPOO010000198.1:0-7271 GCA_044379045.1 Saprospira sp. | reverse complement strand
AATTTTTCATAATAATATTTATTTGATTTTTTAACTGAGTTGTTTGATCATTTTAACTTTTCTTCCGGGCAAAAAGTCCCAACTATCCTCACCGATGCCTGCTGATGTTATAAACCAAAGTACTGGTTTCCGACAAATTACATGCGGAGTGGCCGCGTATCCGTCTGTGAAATAAATAACTGCATCCGGATTATAAATATCATTGGCATAGCTTAAGGGAGCATTAAAATCGGTGCCACCTCTTCCACTGATTACTTCAGGAGCTTTTCCTTTGTAAAAATAGTTATTGTGAATTGTAGTATCGCATTCTACAACATAAATTTCAGCGCCCTGTTTCCAAATATGATAAATTTCCCCAAAAAACTCCTTTAGTTCTTCATTATCGACCGAACCAGAGGTGTCGACTGCAATGAGAATTTTCTGCTTACGTTGAATTTTTATACCAGGAGTTGTTCCGTAACGTTTCGAGGGGCGGCGTATGGTGTTTTTTATTTGAGTTCGACTGCTGCTTGCCGCAAAAATTCGCAATATTCTACGCCAATTAACATTTGGTTTGAGCGACTCAGCCAAAAGATCTAAATATTGCTGAAGACCGGCAGGTAAATTTCCATATCTGCGGTCTTTCATTCGGGCAACACTTTGCATAATTGACTCATTGATGGCAGCATCCAGAATTTTTCTTTCGGCACTGGACAATTTTTGAATATCATCCCATAAATTATGCTGGTTGAGCTGTTTATGATTTTCCTGATTCATCAGCTCAAGCAGTTTTCTTTGAGCATCTGTCATGATTTCATTTTCACTATCTGCATCATTTTCATCTCCCGAATTTTCCATACCCCCACCTTCCATACCATCCAGCTCTTCTTTTAACCTTTTGTAATAATAATCTAGACTTTGGCCACGATTGAGGTTAAAGTCGGGAAAATCTTCCAAACGTACTGCATCAAAAGTGAGTTGATCTGAATTGATATATTGATTGGTTGCAATATCGGCAGCAATATTGAAGAGTTTCTTATTGCCAAACTCATTACTTCTTGTGAGGTGTTTGAATACGATGTGCAGGATCTGATGTTTGATGCTGCCGTATCGAAGGTTTTTGGTAACATCCTCGTTTTCCGATTTCAGGTCATTGTTCCAATAATTTTCGTTCACTAAGAGCTTGAGCATTTGTTTTCCGCTCATGCTTAGTGCTACCGAATCGGTCTGATCGCTGACATCTTTCAGAATACTGCTGAAGAAATGCCCATAGAAAGGCTCTTTTAGCATCAGTTGAATGCTTGTTTTGGCAATTTCTTCGAGTAATGGATTCATGTATACTTTATATTAAAATTAGGCTCGTTCACAAAGTTCGAAAAACAGGAGTGCATCAATCAGAATATTGGCACGATAGTGAAAAAGCGATGGTTTTTTGTAATAACATTCGATGCTAATGTATTCATAATTTGCTTTTGCAATAAAACTGAAAACAAAGCTTTTCCACTCATAGTTGATAATCGGGTCGGATACTGCCAAAAGCTGTACTTTGTCGCAATAGCTATTACCGCCCCAAATTCTGAAAACCCCCTGGCCATTGTAGCCGGCATATTCTGCCGAACGGCAAAGATCAACTTTGAAATTATAACAGCTGTCTTTCATAATCGGGGAGGGCAGACGGCAGGAGATTGATTCATAAGTTTTATCTTCTCTGGCAGTCAGTCCCAGGTAACTGTTTCCTTCCTTAGGTTTTTGTTTTACTCCCCAGGGACCGGGCATGATATCGGCTGTTGAATTTGCACCGCAAGCTTGCCAAAACTTTGGTTCAGCGCCAATTTTGGGTGTGCCTTCAAAAGATCCGTTGGGAATGTAAATTTTTTGCTGTCCAAAAAGAGACAAAGAAGACAACAACAGGAAAAAGCTAATTAGTTCCAATGTCCGCGAAGGCATCAGACAAAAAGCGTAATTTTTTTTCCAATTTTCCATCAGCCGGTCTTGAAAAATTGATATCAGTTTTCGAAAATTATTATTCAATAGCGTATCAGCAAAGAAGATACCAAATCAGAAAAGCAATACCGCTGACAATTCGATACCAGCCCCAAATTCTAAAACCAAATTTTTTAAGAATACCAATAAAGAATTTTATGGCAATCATTGCAACAATAAAAGCAACCAGATTTCCAATAATAAAGGTGCTGAGATTATCTCCCTGTAGGATGATTTCATATCCCTTCATTTCGCTTTCGCCAATGTTCCAGCCTTTAATAAAGACAGCATACATGCTTACAGCCAGCATAGTGGGTACTGCTAGAAAAAAACTGAATTCTGCTGCAAGTTTCATACTCAAACCCTGTTGCATGCCACCAATAATGGAAGCAGCTGAACGGCTGGTGCCAGGCATCATGGCCAGGCATTGCCAAAAACCAATGATGATTCCTTTTTTAAAACTGATGCCGTTTTCCGTCTCAATTTTTTGTCTGCCGTCAAATATTTTATCGATGAAAAGCAGAAAAATCCCACCTAATATGAGCACAATTGCGATAGGTACTGGTTTTTCGAGCACAGCTTCTATATAATCATCGAATAGTACTCCTAAAGCCAGGGCGGGTAAAACAGCCAAGGCAAGTTTTGAATAAAATTTGAGGTTACTCAGGTCGAAAAACTTTTTGTAGTAGAGTACTACCACCGCCAATATAGCGCCAAATTGTATCGAAACCTGAAACAGTTTTACAAATTCATCGTCTTGATTACCGAAAAGTGAACTTGTAAAAATCATATGTGCCGTAGACGATACCGGAAGAAATTCGGTTAGCCCTTCAACAATAGCAATAATTATCGCCTGAAAGAGATCCATTACGATTCTTTTTCAAGTTTTTGTTCCTTTTCGTCTTCACTTTTATCATTGTAGAAAATGGCATAACCTACAGCTGCCAAACCCAATAGTACCAAAAAAGGAGCAAGTGTTATTCGTGTGAAACTGTATATTCTCCCGGCATCCCATTTGCTTTCATCAGTCATGGCTCCTCCCGACATTAGGAAAAATCCAACAATAATCAGCGTGAGTGCAATGGTAATAATGATAAAATGCTTTTTGCCAAAGATTAAATCGAGTTTTACTTTTTCATATTTCTTGTCCCAATATTCAGCTGCTTTGCTTTCAGTTTCTACTTTTTTGGGATTTATGCTATCTTTCTTTTCGATGATAACCTTGTTCTCGGGTTTTCTGTAATTTCTCTTAGACATGGTATTGGAAGGATTATCTTTGTTTTATTTTAATATTTTGAATAGTTGTGATTTTGGCGCCTGCGGCAAACAAAATGATTCCCAAAATAAATACAGCAGTGCAAACAATAAAGAAGTTGAGAGTGCTGCCACTAAAAGCAGAAATATCAAGCTGTTTACCAATCGTTACAAAAGTTAAAAGCAATGCAGCAAAACTAAACAATCCACTGAATAAAGCAGTTCTGATGTTATTTTGAAACAATTTTTCTGCAAAATTAGTTTTTTGAGTATTTGCGTCAGACAATGAACTTATGCTGTTGCTTTTGACGATAACGAATAGTGCCACAAAGATAAAAAATATTAACAAAAAGGAAGCAATCAACCTAATTCTCTGTAAATTGTAACTAAAATTAGTTGCTACAAGTTGATTGCTGATAACTTCGGCCACTGCAGGCTGTTTTTTTAAATCGGAAATTATTTTATTCAACTTAGCAGCATATTTGCTTTTTAATTGAAATTCAATAATGTTGGGAAGTATATTTTCGTCAAAAACGTTTATTTCTTCCTTTTTTAAATTATTGCCCAATATTTTTTTTGCAGCCTCTTCTTTTGGAATAAATTGCAAAGATTTAGCAACGCAATAATCACTTTTAGAAATGAGTTGTTCAATACGGAAAATATCAGCCTCGTCGCAACTGTCGCGCAATTCTACAATGAATGGAATTTGCTCTCCGGCAATATTTTCTACCCTGAAACTGTAAGTAATAGTCAGTATAGCAATTGCGATGAGGTATAAAAAACAGGATACGATTAATAGTGTCAGAACATTATCGCTGCCTTTGCTTTTCGAAACTTTTAACATCAGATTATTATTGTTAAATCAATACATCTCTACAAAAATAAGCATTAGTTTTGTCAATTGCCATTTAAAATAACAGATATGAAAAAAATTGCCGTTACTGGACCCGAGTCTACTGCCAAAAGCAGCCTGGTGCAATTTTTGTCTGCCCATTTTGGCATCCCTTTTGTCGCGGAGTATGCAAGAACATATTTGCAGGCAAAACCCTCGGGTTACAGCTGTAGTTTTGATGAAATAACTGCAATCGCTTTGGAACAAATAAAGCTCGAAGAAAAGCTACTGGAAAATCATCAACTTATTTTTTGCGATACGGATGTCCTGGTATCAAAAATCTGGCAGGAACATGTTTTTGGCAAATCCGACCCTTTGGTTGAAACTGCATTCCAAAACAACTTTTACCAACTGCATTTGCTCTGCAGTCCCGATATTGAATGGGAGCCCGACCCACTACGCTCCAATCAGTACGACAGAGCTATACTCTTTCAAAAATATAAAAAAGCGTTGGATGCGGCTTCAAAACCCTATAAGATAATAAGCGGACAAGGAAATGTCCGTTTCAATGCTGCTGTAGCTTTTGTAGAACTTTTTCTGAAGTAGGAAATTAGAATCTGAAGTTAGAAATTAGAAATTAGAAGGTAGAAGGTAGAAATAAGAAAGTAGAAATTTGAAAGTAGAAATTTGAATCCCGATAGCTATCGGATTAACTAATTTTCAAATTAAAAAAATCTTTCCTCTTCGTTTCTTTCCTCTTCGTTTCTTTCCTCCTTCCTACCTCATCAAGTACATCTTACCAAAACCATTTCGGAACATTGAACTGATACGGTTGGTAAAAAGTTTCATCTCTGCTTCATCTTCTCTGCGCATTTTAGCAATTACTCTGTACAGGTAAACACCATTTGCCAAACGGTCACCGTATTGATCGGTTCCGTCCCATGCATATTGCGTACGGTTTATACCGATATGGATAGGCCCTAATTCATCGAGTCCAATTTCTTTAACCACCTTGCCGCTAATGGTAAAAATCTGAATTTTCATATATTCGGGAAGTTCACGGCCGGTAAGTGTGAAAACAAATTGAGTTGATGTAGTAAAAGGATTTGGATAATTCAGCACATTTGAAATCATAGAAGCATTGATAACCTCGAAATCGACGCTGTAGTCCAATGTTCCCGAATTGTTGCCCGACTTATCAGTTGCACTCACAAAGAGCGTATACTCGCCATCCCATTGCAAGTCAAGGTCCATCACAATCTGTGCTTTATTTTCTACTACCAGATTGGTGGCATCGGCAGGAAGGAAAGCCAGATTTCTTACAACAGCGGACGTAGGGCTTAATTCCGTTTCTCCATTCTGGAAATTCGGATGACGCAAAATGATTTTAAAATCTTCCAATTCATCCAGACCCAGCCAAAGGTTTTCATCAGTTAGCGATACTACAATCTGTGGCTTACCAGATACCAAATCTCCGTTCATGATACGAACACCATCGAAGGTGACATCCAACAGCGGATTGATAATATCGGTCTGTACAAAAAATGGAATGAGCGCAATGTTATTAAAGTGGTGCATCTCTCTTTGGTCGTTATCCGGGTTGATTTCGACAAAAAGGTATTGTAGACCAGAAAGATTAGTTGTTTCTAAAGACAGTAGTGGTGTTCTCATCGTATCCCCTGCAGTCAGTTCGGCCAGTCTTTTGTAGGTAGGATTTTGTCCAACTATCTGATATTTAATCAGCATACTATCCATGTCTACAGCACTGATGTTTTGCATCATGACCTGAAAATTAAATTGCATGCCCTGTTGTACGGTATCGAATTGAACAATATTGAAAAGTTCGGGACGAAGCGCGGCTTCGGGGGCCAGATCGCCCAAGATTCTCCAGTAATTGAGTTGAGCCGAACTTTCATTTACCACATCTTTGGTATTCCAGCTCAGTTGCAGATAGGGATAAGTAGCTGCACTGATAGTATTCAGAAGGGTATCAGGGCCTGTAATGCCAGCCATCAGCAAGGTTTTATTGGTTTTTGTGCTGTCGAGACCGTAAATGTCGAAGCTGACAATGTCGTTCAAAATTCCATCGGCACTATGATTGCGCTGATGAAAAGAATACCAGTTGAGTGCAGGTCCAATAATTGTTGAATTGAGATTTCCGCTGTTCCAGGTGCCCGGAATGAGTGCCGAAAGGGAAATAACTTCTGAGGTATTATTTCCTACAGATTCAGCTCTGTATGCAAAAGACGGATTGTTTTTCTGGTAGTAAAATGCCCATGGAAGGCCACCCTGCGTTGCGGCAACTGTTCCAATCTGTGCAGATCCTTCGTTTTGTAAAAGGTTCAGAAGGCTGCTCTGCCAATTGTCGGCATCGGCATCATTTAAACTATATAAAATGACAAAATAGCCATCGGGAATACTGTCTCTCAGGAAATTTTCAAAAGCCGTACGCTTGGCAGGTATATCGGTTTCGAATAAAAATGAAAAGGCTGTTCTTCCACCCGGATCACAGTTGACGGAACCAAAAAGATTGCTTCCGGATGGGTTTTCCCAAATATTCAAATTAGCAGAATCAATAACCGTTACATATATTCCACGATTTTGAAAACAGCGACATCTGTCCATCAATACGCCATTGAGGTAGGTTGATAGAAGCTCGGGATGCAATGGGGTGGGAGTGAAACCATTTGTAAGGGTAATTTCTTGTAAGGAACTCAAAAATTCAAATTTTCGTCCTGGTTCATTTAATTCTATATTTCTGAACTCATCTTTTTTGTATTGAAAATAGTGCGATTGGTTCCATCCAGGATAGCTGCCATCTATAAAGATAAAGGAACTTCCTGTCCAGTCGAAGCCAACTACAGGGTCGATTGAATCAATGCTCACCCTCCAATAGTAAACTACACTGTCTGTGTAGCTGACAGAAGGTGTCCATTCAACAAGACCACCTGCCTGGCTAAGTGTAGTTTCTCTAAACAGCGGGCTGTTGAAGTACTCGGTTGTATCAATTTGAATTCGATAGTTTTGAATATTTGCAAAAGTGTTTCCTGTAGACGCTTTAAGTGTAATTGCTTGCTCGGGCACAATGGCAAATTCGGGAGGGTATACAGGAATAATGGCATCCGAAATAATCTGGACAGGATATCTGATGACAATATTGTTTTGTTCTGCTGCGGGATTAGGCGATTCTGAAACTTCTTCATCGGCATCTATTTTTATTTCA
>JBIPOO010000197.1:0-7347 GCA_044379045.1 Saprospira sp. | reverse complement strand
AAAACTGCCAGTGCCGAGGAATTGAAAGCAGCCGAAGCCGTTGCGGATGGCACAGATGAATCCATCGTCATTACAGAAGAAACTACTGAATCGGTAGAAACTGAAAAGCCGGCGGAAGAAAATGCCGAATAGTGAAATTAACATCATACAACAAAAAAGCCCGAATTTTTCAATTCGGGCTTTTTATTGTATCCGTGAAACGGAATCTAAGGATTGTACTTACTGATTCGTTGTGTTCTGATGATGTTTCTGTTTCTGTCGAGCATACGCACCATATACATGCCTCTGGCAATATCGCTGATATCGTAGCGGCCGGAACTGCTGGCATTAAAATCAATTATTTTTTTGCCAAGCGCATTATATACTTCTATGTATCTAACATCGGCACCGTCCTGTATCTGTATGAAATCTACCGCAGGATTAGGGTAAACAGAAGGACCATTTCCAGAAGAGCCCGACACAGCTGAAGCGGTAAAGGATACAGTTACAGCGTTTGACGGATTTTTAATTTCATAAACTTTGATTTCAGCATTGGCGATACCTTCCTGTCCGTTGGGACGAAAAGTCACTCTAAAATCAGAAATCGACTCACCTGGAGCAAGCGAGAAAGTTCTACTTTCCAGTAGCGCCGAATAACAGTTACGCTCGCAAACAAGTGCATCCCAACCTGAAGGCATATTGTTTTTGACACGCTCCCAACGCAATTCCATGGTTGAGCCGCTGTTGTTTTTCAGCAAAACAGAAGGACTTATCTCTTCAGATGCCCTTCCCTGCTGCGTTGCAAAGGAAGTCGACACAGAGAGCTGTTGCCCGAATGCTATGTTGACGGAAAGTAAAAGAGTAAGGAAAAGTAGATTTTTAAGCATGCACAATACAGTTGAGACTATGAGTAATAAACACTATGAAGGGTAAAAATATGTAATTTGTTCGAATTTTAAAAGATTTAAGCCAAAAAGTTTTATTAATTTACGAATATCGGGCCAGAAAGTTACCAAAATTCAATAATTTAAGCCTTTCTTAAAAAAATCTCGTTTTATAGCATTGTATTCCATACTTTTGCCAAATATAAGACTTTAACAAGATATGAATAAGTTAATAATATTGATTTTTTGCTTTAATCTGGCCTTGACCCTGTCAGCTCAGAATTTTGTGCGTACCAGTGTTTCTAATAAAAATGTTTTACTGGAAAGCTTTACAGGGGTCAACTGCTTTTACTGTGCTGGTGCTGACGCCGCTGCTGCCGCTGTTCAAAATGCCCACCCCGACAGCGTTATCTGGATAAACATACATGCTGGTATATTTGCCGAACCTGGAGGCAACAGACCCGATTTCAGAAGTCCCTATGCCGATACCCTATTGAGTTTTTCGGGTTTGACAGTTTTTCCTGCGGCTATGATTAACAGGCGCCTTTTGCCCGATTTTGCACAAAATACCGGTAAACTGGCCATCGAGTCTTTCAACTGGTCAACTGTTACAGATACGATTTTGATTGAAACCAGTCCGGTAAATATCGCGGCCCGTTCCGAATTCAACATCAGCACAAGGATACTCAAAGTGGTGGTTGAAAGTTACTATACAGGCAACAGCATCAACAGCCAAAATCGCCTTTTTGCGGCGCTTCTGCTCGACTCTGTTTTAGCTACGCAGGAAGGTGCCCGTGTTTTCAATCCTTCGGCGATTGGCAGTGATGGCAGATATATGCACAGAAATATTCTTTTCGATTATATCAACAGCGCTACTTACATTACAAACACCAATAGCGGAAGTTTCAGAGCAGATACGTTTTATTACAGTATCCCTGCAGATTTTAACGGGACTTCCTTCGACCTTACTTCGCCAAAGGTGGCAGTTTGGATTACAGAAAACGATAGTGCCAATGTGCTAAATGCGGCTTATTCGGAAATGACTTTTGTTTCCGATTTCAGCAATTCGGCAGGTCTACTTTCTACCGATTGGGATGCAGATTTCAATTTACTTTGCGGAACTGAATCGGCTGCTGAAATCAGCATTGTAAATCTTGGCAATAATGCCATTGATTCGATTAGCGTGGATTATAGCGTCAATTCAGGAACTGTACAAAGTTTGAACGCAAATTTATCAAGCCCACTGACAATTGGTAAAATGCAAAAAATTCAATTGCCTGTCATCGGCGGACTCAGTAGTTTTGGAAATGCGGTCAGTATGAAAATCAATCTGGTAAACAGCGCAGTAAATCCAGTTAGCAGTGAAATTATAAGCCAGCTCAATCAGGCGCAGGTGATGGTTTCTGACAGTACAAATGGTGTATTAACAGTACGCTTCGACAACTATCCTGAAGACATCAGTTGGTCACTCATAGATGAAACAGATGCGCTGACTATTTTATCCGACAGTAATTATGTGATTACCAATTCCATTATTAGCCAAAATTTCACTGCTGTGAATGGTCACTGTTATGCCTTTAAAATGACCGATAGCTATGGCGATGGACTCTGCTGCGGATCGGGACAAGGTTATTACGAGTTGAAAATTGGCAATCTGCGCATCCTTCGCGAAAATGAATTTACCTTTGAATCTGGTACCAAATTTAATTTCGAAGAAGGCGTAATAGCAATAAATCCTACAGAAAATATCGATTTTGATTTTGATGTTTTCCCCAATCCTGCAAACGCTTTTTTAAATATCAAACTAAAGGGCGAATTGAATTCAGAAAACAGTTATCTGACTATCAGCAATGCTTTAGGACAACTTGTAGCTACTGAAAGTATAAATTTCTTATCAACCGGCGCTCTGTTTCAAATTTCTACCGAATCATTTTTGCCGGGCGTATATTTCCTTCAGCTGCACAAAGACTTAAACGTCACAACAAAAAAGATTGTCATTTCGAGATAAATCAAACTCATTAATAAAATGATCAATAAAGCCACAGATGCATTGTTGGGTGTTTCGGTCGGAGATGCTGTGGGCGTACCTTTTGAGTTTAGAAAAAGAGATGAAATGTTGTCGAATCCTGCTACCGGAATGGTCGGCTACGGCACCTACAATCTCCCGATGGGTACCTGGTCTGACGACAGTTCTCTGACTTTTTGTCTTGCAGAATCGCTTATCAACGGCTATGATTTGAAGGATATCGCTGAACGCTTTATCCGTTGGAAAGAGGAGGCTTACTGGACTGCCAATGGACGCGTATTCGATATTGGCATAACAACATCTGCTGCCATTTCAAGGTTGAAACGTATCATTGAAGACAATAATCCGGAAGCGTTAAAAAATCTAAAAAGTCAGCGCGAAATGAATGAAAATGGGAACGGTTCTCTGATGCGAATCATCCCCCTTTTGTTCTATATCAAGGGTTTACCAATCGAAAAGCAGTTTGAAATTGTTTGGGAGCTGTCTGCCCTTACACATCGGCATATTATCGCCGCAATGAGCTGCATGATTTATCTGAAATTTGCTGAAAAATTGCTTTCTGAAATGGATAAAGATTTGGCTTATGCCGAAACCCGTAAAGAAATATTGCAATTTTGGGCACAAATCGATTTTCCCGAAACGGAAAGAATTTACTTTAATAAACTCATACAGCAGGATATCAGAACAGTAAAAATAGATGATTTAAGATCCGGGGGCTTCGTTATTGAAGTATTGGAGTCAAGTTTTTGGTTTTTCCTAAACGAATCTTCCTATGAAAATACCATTCTTTCAATCATAAATATCGGTCACGATACCGACACCTCTGCTGCAATTGCCGGAGGTCTGGCTGGTATTTACTATGGCAGAAAAGGAATGCCTGAACATTGGGTCAATTCACTGGCAAGATTAAATGATATCTTAGCATTAGCTGAAAAATTAAACAATAAATACTGTAGTTAAAGTAATCTAATCCACTTATTTATAATGAGTTCACAAGCCCAATACCGTCATTACCGAATTGAAGAAATGCTCAACAGCTGGTCGCATGGTCTTAGTGCCCTGGCAGCTTTGGGCGGTTTTGTAGTCCTGATTATTTTTTCCGTCTTCAGTTCAAAAAATTTTGCACTCCTGAGCGTATTATTTTACGGTATAGGTCTTTTTGCCGTTTTTCTGTCCTCGGCGCTTTATCACGGTATAGAAAAGGAACCCCTGAAAGAGTATCTGAGAAAAATCGATCACAGCTGCATTTACCTGCTCATTGCGGGCACTTATACTCCGGTGCTGCTCATTACAATTGGAGGCGCTTTTGGCTGGACCTTTTTTGGTATTATGTGGTGCCTGGCGCTTATCGGTATTTTTCTAAAAATGAGGCATATCGAACGTTTTGAAACATTAGCGCTGGTCATGTATGCCGTTATGGGCTGGCTCGCCCTTTTGAAAATTGGCTATTTGTACAATAATCTGCCCGGGGCAGGATTCTGGCTGCTTTTGTCGGGCGGACTCAGCTATACCGTTGGCATCTTCTTTTTTGTGATGACGAATCGCATCCTCTATTCACATTTTATCTGGCACCTCTTTGTCATTGCCGGAGCCTTGCTACATTATCTCATGATAGTGTGGTATGTCATTTAATATGTCTTTGCATTTGAATATTTTTGTAGGGTTCAGTGATTTTACTGATTTCATTGCTAAATAGTTCAGTATGATCAAAAAAATAGCAGTATTGACATCGGGTGGCGATTCGCCGGGCATGAATGCCTGCATAAGAGCAGTGGTGAGGGCTGCAAATTTTTATGGACTTTCCTGTATTGGCATAAAGCAGGGTTATCAGGGTTTGATTGAAGGGGATTTTGTGAATCTCGATGCTAGGGCTGTTGGTGGAATTGTATCAAAAGGCGGCACTATACTCGGATCATCACGCAGTAAAGACTTTATGCAAGCCGAAGGGAGAAAAATAGCTTATAAAAATCTCAAAAAACATGCAGTAGATGCCATAGTTGTCTGCGGTGGTGATGGTACCTTCAAAGGTGCGTCGGTTTTTATGTCTGAATATCCCGATATCTCAATAGTTGGAGTGCCCTGCACCATCGATAACGATCTTTATGGAACCGATTATGCCATTGGTTACGATACTGCCCTCAACACTGCAATGGAGGCAATTGACAGAATCAGAGATACCGCCGATGCACACAACAGGCTTTTCTTTGTAGAGGTAATGGGCCGTGATGCCGGATTTATAGCTTTGCGCAGCGGTATTGCCGGCGGAGCAGAGGCCATTTTGGTTCCCGAAGTCAAAACCGACCTCGAAGCATTGACCCTACAGTTGTTAAAAAGTTACAATTCCCGAAATAGTTCCTGTATTGTGGTAGTTGCCGAGGGCGACGATGCCGGAAATGCCTATAAAATTGCCGATGCAATCAGGGGAAAATCACCCTACGAAGACATCCGGATTGTGGTTTTGGGGCATATACAGCGTGGGGGCAGCCCCAGCGCTTTCGACCGGGTTTTGGCAAGTAGGCTGGGTATAGCTGCAGTGGATGCTCTACGAAACGGTAAATCTGCCATCATGTTAGGACAAAATGGTCATAAAATAAGCGAAGTGCCCTTTGAAAAATCAATCAAACACCATCAGCAGCTCAGTCCTTATCTGCTGCACATGATGGAAATGCTCACCATATAATTTATTCTAATGAACTTGATATCTATATTTATTGGTGGGGGATTGGGTAGTTTGGCCCGTTATGGACTTAGTCTGCTTTTTCCTTATCGCGAAGGATTTCCTTTGGCTACTTTCTGCACCAATCTCGCTGCCTCATTTATCCTGGGCCTTGTTTTGGGTTGGATATCGAAAATAGATGCCGGCAGTAGCAATCAACTAAAATTATTTTTAGTAACGGGATTTTGCGGTGGATTTTCTACCTTTTCCACCTTCTCGGCCGAAACGCTGCAGCTGATTAAAGCGCAACAATGGGCCCTTGCGACAATTTATGTTTTGTCAAGTGTGGTTTTGAGTTTGGTACTTTTGGGATTGGGGTTTTATTGGGGGGGAAAGTAGGAAGTTTAGAAGTTGTATAGTAGTTTTTGTTAATAGTGTTCTAGTAGTCAGTTCAGTGGCGCGGGGTTAGTTAAAAGTCGGTTATTAACATAACGAATACAAAACTACGTTTCACCAGCTTCAAAATTTAAGGGGGTCTTTGCTTTTTAGCGCGATTAAACCAATCTCTGTATTTTCATCTAAACTAACATAAGTTGCCTTTATGTAGGGTTTTTTATTTATCTCTACCCATAAGAAAATTGATGTTTTTGGATTTTTAAAAATTTGTTAGACATGACCTATGTTTGAACTTTCCGTAAAAAATAATATCTTTGCTTCGAACATTAGCAACACAATTTTAAAAAATCAAATTTATGCGTTTTTCAATCTCCTCGGCCGAACTGAAAGATCAGCTCAATATCATCAACGGTGCTATCGGCTCCAATCCTGTATTGCCTATTCTTGAAGATTTTCTTTTCATCATAGAGGATGATAAACTAACTATAGTTGCTACCGATCTTGAAACCTTTATCACTGCCGAACTTACAGTTAATGCTGAACAAGGAGGAATCATAGCTGTACCTGCAAAAATTCTTTTGGATACACTTAAGCAGTTGCCTACGCAGCCAGTTACTTTCCATGCCGATTCAGAAAGTATGACCGTTACCCTTACATCGGCATTCGGAGAATATCAGCTTTCGGCCGAAGATGGCAATGATTTTCCAAAAATACCGCTGCCCAATGCAACAGATAATGTTGAAATGCCGGCTGTTTTATTGCTCGAAGGTATTAACAAAACGCTGTTTGCTACCAGCACCGACGATTTGAGACCTGCTATGACAGGAGTGCTCATGCAACTCGATGAAAATGGTGTTACCTTTGTATCGACTGATGCGCATAAATTCGTAAAATATAATTTTAATCAGTTGAATGTGAGCGCACATGCCAATCTGATTTTGCCAAAAAAGCCCCTGAATTTGTTAAAAAATGCTTTGGCCAATGTTACAGGAACCGTTAAGCTTTCTTTCAGCAATACAAATGCCTTTTTCTACTACGAAAATCAAACGATGGTTTGTCGCCTGATTGATGCACGTTATCCCGAATATAATGCGGTCATTCCAAAAGACAGCCCAAATGTATTATCCATTGTACGTCAGGATTTTTTGAATTCACTGAAACGTATCGCTAATTTTGCCAATAAAACAACCAATCAGGTAAAACTCTCTATCGGAGAGCTGAGTCTCACCATAGAGGCAGAAGACCTTGATTTTTCAAATAAAGCCATCGAAAAAATGCCCTGTAACTACAATGGTGAAGCAATGGTCATTGCATTTAATGCAAAGTTTCTCATTGATATTTTAGGGGTTATAGGTGGAGAAAATATTAAAATGTTGCTCTCTACACCAAAAAGAGCAGGTATCATC
>JBIPOO010000036.1:0-23491 GCA_044379045.1 Saprospira sp. | reverse complement strand
TCACGCGACAAAATCACTTATATCGAAGCCAAAAGAGCATATGGACAAGCAATCGAGTTCGACCTCTTGCAGGTGCGCGATGCCTATTTAAACGATTCAATTCAATGGGTGATTCAACAAACAAATTATAAAAATTCAATTCAAAATCTTGCACTGTCAATGGGTAAGGAAGTGACTGCCGATTTGAATTTTGTGCTCATTGACAGTCTAACTTATAGCTTGCCTGATTATAGTTTCGATGAACTATTGAATGCCTTGTTAAGCAATAATCGTCAGTTGAAAGCAGAAAAGCTTAAAATTACAATTGCCGAAACAGATATTGAATTGCAAAAAGCAAACCTCTTGCCTCGAATAATTATGGGAGCCAATCTATCGGAACAGTTGAATGTAGCCAGAATTGAAGGAAAACAACCTCTAATTCCAAACAATTGGCGAGGTGGAACTACAACTTCAGCGGGGTTAAATTTTTCTTTGAATTATACCTTATACAATGGGGGTAAAATTAACAGAGCTATACAGGTTTCAGCGCTTAGAAAAAATATCACGGAGTTTACTTACAAAGATTTGGAGCGCAGGCTCTCGCAACAACTCAAAATTGCATTTAATCTTTACGAAAATCAAAAAAATGTACTGAATTTGAGTCGCGAAATGCTCTCAAACTCAACCCGAAATCTGGAGATTGCTGAGGAAAGATTCAAGGCCGGCACATTAAATTATTTCGATTTCAGAACTATTCAGATTAACTATTTCAGAACGGTCAATACGGTTCAGGATGCTTTTTTAAATGCTAAAAATACTGAGTTGGATATGTTGATGCAGAGTGGGAAGTTAATGAGTAATGGGTAATGGTTAATGGTTAATGGTTAATGAGTAATGGTTAATGAGTAATGGTTAATGGGTAATGGGTAATGGTTAATGGTTAATGGTTAATTGTTAATGGGTAATGGGGTAATTGTTAGTGGTTAATTGTTAATGGGTAATTGTTAATGGTTAATGGTTAATGGTTAATGAGTAATGGTTAATGGTTAATGGTTAATGGGTAATGGGTAATGGTTAATGGTTAATGGTTAATGGGTAATGGTTAATGAGTAATGGTAAAAAATTGATAATATGAGAGAAAATGTAGTTTAAAAAAAGAGTTTTGCCTTTGCTGTAAGGGTGGTGAAATTATACCAATATCTATGTGAACAAAAAAAGGAGTTTGTGCTATCAAAACAACTTTTGAGAAGCGGAACATCCGTAGGTGCTATGGTTCGTGAAGCAGGGCATGTAGAAAGTAAAGCTGATTTTAAACACAAATTGGGTATTGCTCAGAAAGAAATAAATGAATCGATATATTGGTTGGAGCTTTTGAATGAAACAGATTATCTTACAAAAGAACAGTTCGAACAAATAAACAACGACGCTGTAGAAATTATAAAATTGATTACTGCTATCTTAAAATCGGCAAAAGAAATTAAACACTAGAAATTATAATACAAGCAGATAATGTTCTTTATTCTTTTAGAATCTGAATTAAATTTAGAATGTGCTAGAAATAAAAAAAGCCGATATAAATGACCTTGACATTGTTCGGTCAATTGCTATCAAGACCTTTGTTGAAAGTTTTGCTGATGAGAATTCTAGAGAAAATATGGATTTGTACATTGAAAACAACCTTTCAGTTCCTTTTAAATATTGAGCTTTATCCCCGTATTTTTGATTAATCAATTATATCGCAGCCAATAAGTACATCACGCAATTTTTCAATTTCTGTTTTAGGTAAATTAGGATTATCGGAAATATTCAGTATTTTGATATCTTTCAATTGTGCCAGATTGGCAGGAAGTTCACTGAGTTGGTTAAAAGAAAGATCAATACTTTCCAGTTTTTTTATATCAGTAATCGCAATCGGTAAATTCCTGAGTTTGTTAGATGAAAGATATAGTTCTTTAAGTGTTTTCAGTTGCCCAATATCTTCCGGAAGTTCACTTAGTTGGTTATGAGAAAGGTCAATGAATTCAAGAGCGTTCAATTGTATTATCACCGAAGGCATTTTAATAAATTGGTTATTGGAAAGAAAAAGGCCTTCAAGTTCTCTGAGTGCTAAAATCTCATTTGGGAGATCACTTAATTGGTTGTTGGAAAAGTCAATGAATATAAGTTTTTTCAATTGACCTATTCCCGCCGGCAGGCTATTAAGTTTGTTTCGCGATAGATCAAGAGATAAAAGTTCTGTGAGTTGCCAAATTTGGGATACAATCGAGCTAATTTGATTGTCATCAAGTCTAAGCTTTTTGAGTTTTTTTAATTGTCCTATTTCGGCCGGTAAAGAGTTAAGTTCGTTGGCCGAAATTTCAAGCTGTTCAAGTCCTTGTAATCGGCAAATTTCTATTGGGAGAAAAGTCAATTTATTATGAGAAAGGTTCAGACGTTCGAGAGCAGTCAATCCTTCAATCTCTTTGGGGAGGTCGGTAAAATCATTATAAGAAAGATTTAGGTATATAAGTTCTTTCAATTGCCCTATCTCAATTGGCAATTCTTTTAGCTTATTATTAGAAATGTCAAGGTGTAAAAGCTCTTTCAGTTGCCCTGTTTCGGCAGGTAATTTTCTTAATTGGTTATTTGAAAGGTCAAGTTTAATTAGTTTTTTTGTTTGCCCTATCTCGGCAGTAACTAATGTTATTTGATTGTCTGATAGGTCAAGGAAACTAAGCTTGTTTAATTGACATATCACAATAGGGAATTCCCAAAATTGGTTTTCAGAAAGATCAATACTTTCAAGCAGCTGCAGCTGACCTATAGCAAGGGGCAGTGAGCTTAATTGATTTCTGTAAAGAGCTAAATTTTTGAGATTTTTAAGTTGTCCGATACCGGAAGGCAGTATAATAAATTTGTTAATAGAAATGTCAAGGTATGAAAGCATCTTTAAATGTGATATCTCAACAGGCAGCTCACTGAGCAGGTTTTTATTCAGTTCAAGTCTTTCCAGCGCTTTTAATGCCCCAATTTCTTTGGGTAAAGTGTAAAGCAGGTTAAATCTGAGATCAAGCCGCCTAAGCTTTTTCAATTGCTTGATCCCGGAGGGTAGGGTGCTGATTTGATTGGCATTGACATGAAGTTGCTTAAGGTTTTTAAGCTTTTCTATCTCGGGAGGGAAATTTTTTAATTGATTATCGTAAAGTGCCAAAACTTCCAATCCTTTCAGGCTGATGATTTCTTTAGGGAGGCCGGCCAATGGAACAGATGCCAGACATAAAGCTTTTAGGCTGCCTGCAGCCTTGAGTACGGAGCCAAGATTTTTAATGTCGCAGGTCTCGAGTACCAATACCTCAATATTTTTATGTTGGTTCAATGCTTTTATAATAGAATCTTCAGACGATTTTGACAGGCTTAGCGCCCGGGTATTTTCATTGATTGCTTCAATGCTGTAGGCAAGCGGATAAACCTTGCCTTCTGAATCCATCAGATAGAATTGATTGTTTTGGCTGACTTTTGTAAATCCGGACTCGTACTTTTCGATTGTTTTTTCCAGCTTAAAAACGCCTAATTCTTCCATCTTATTTCCTGCTTTATCTGTATAGTAAAGCAGGTCGCCATCCCTTACAAGTTTTTGTGAAAAGGCAATCTGTAAAAAGGAAAATAATATTATGATATTAATAAATAAAAATTTCATAGGATTGAAATAATAGGTTTTGAGAATATATGCAAGGCAGGCTCTGTTTTTGTTAAACAGTTAGCTGCCTTGCATTTGGGATGGATGATCAGTTTTAGAAATTGTACTTGATCCCTATCTGAATATCAGCATTTTCTCCCGGTTTAGCCTTCTGACCAAGCCAAAAAATTATATCTTCTCTTTTTGTAGTTTCTTCTTTCAAGAGAGTTTCTGTAAGGTTTATGCTGTTTTCGATTTTTTCAAGCTTTAAATCTATTGTTTCTTGGTTCAAATCCCCACTACTGATTTCCTCAACAATTTTATAGATTAATTCAGAATTTAGTTCTATTTGATTGGCCGCTTTTTTTGATAAATAGCCATTACCTTTGCAAGTAAATTCAAATTTGTAGCTTAAAGTGCCATTAGTATCTAATTTGAACTTGAAGTTTACAATTTCCTTTTTTATACTTAGTTCTATATTTGAATTAAGTTCATGCTTTATTTTCATTTTTCCTTTCGAATCGACATATACATCTGTATCTCTACTTGAAGAACCAGAAAGTCCCAATTTAATTTGATCAACTTCTAAATAGAGTTTTTTATCCTTTACCTTCCAACTAAAACCTTGTTTTTTAGATAGTTTTGGAAAGATATTCCCACTTAGCTTTAATTCTTCCGGATTTTCTTGGACACTTTCAAATTCAATATAGATATCATTATTTTTCAACCATTTTTTTATGGCAGTTCTAAGGTATTCATTGGGGACACTAGGAGATTTTTCTCTCATATCCCCCTGAAACTGTTTTATTAACTTAGTAATTTTGTCCTCAGCAGATGTTAAATCCATATTTATGAATTCTTCCTTTAATTTATCCTTTGATGGAGCAGTGAACGTCTTTAATATTTCGACTTTATTTTTTTCAAGCCAATCAATTAGAATCTTTTCCCAATCATCGTTGTCATTATTGGCATCAGCAGATGTTACCTTAGTCAAAGATTCATTTTTGGTAATCATAGGACTTTCTTCGCTATTTGCTACCTCCAAGAGTTTTTCAAGGTCTTTAATCTTAGCTTCTAGACTGTCAAGCTGTTGCTGTTCATTTGCATCTATACCGTTTTCATAAAATGCTTTTTTATATTCAGCATGCATTTTTTTATATTTCGCTATCAGTTCGAGAATTTCTTTCTTTGTCATATTATTTTATGGTTTTTTGATATAATATATCTTTTTTAGCGGAATGATTTTTATGTGAAAGAGGAACTTTCGTTATTACTGATCGTTCTTTAGCGCCTTGATTTTATTGATAATTTTATCAAGATTTTCCTCCATTTTTTTCATATTGTCCACCATTTTGGCCTTTTCCTCGGGTTTGAGTTTCCTTTTTTGTGCATTGGAATCATCTTTTGCTTCCGGATTTGAAGCAGCAGCATTTTTTTCTTCGCTGTCAAATGTTTCATCATCCTGATTAGCAGCTGCAACTTCAAAACTATCCTCTGGCAGATTTTCGTTTGAATCAGCTTCTGCAGGCAGGGCAGCAGCCTCTGCGGCAGCCTCCTCGGATTGTGTGGTAATGACTTTGATTTTTAAGATGTCGAAGAGATCCGATATTTTTGATTCAATGGCTTTAGGTGATAATCCGCCGTTCAATAGCTCAATTTTGGCGTAATTGCCTTCAGCGTTTTTCTCAATTGAGAAACTGCCGCCTCCGCTTTTTTTCATAAGATGCAGCTTTTCTTTTTTCAGGCGCTTCATTTCAGCCTTCATTTCTGCAGTTTTTCTGTAAGGAATGGCAATGCTGCATTTTTTACCATCAAGTTTGTAATCAATCAATAAGATTACTGCTTCTGCCTTTTTCCAGGCTGCTTTGTTTTTAAAAGCCTTTACGAAATCAGCCTTTTTCATTTCCTTAATTGAGTCTAAACTCAGTTCTTCAGCCATGGGTTATAATTATTGAGGATTAAAAAATATAATACAAAACTATATAAAGCAAATATCATAAACAAAGGCTATAAATCACCTAATGTGTATAAATAAATTATATAATGTTATTTTATCATGACCATAACCTGAACTTATAATATTGGTAATGAATTTTGTGTGTGCGATCCATAACATAACTTAAGTCATGAATGCAATAAAACTGTTGCCAATTCTCGTCTTGCTTTTTCTGAAGCATAGCTTATTAGCACTGGGAAAAGAATCACAACGCAATTTCCTTTTTTAAAAAACATGGTTTTAGAGAAATTGGTCAACATGTTTTTATGCTGGGGAATGATGCGCAAAACGACCTGTTGATGCAACTGGATTTGCCGTAAAAATATTTTTCCTGTAATTTTTGTTTAATAATTTATTGTAAAAAATTAAACAAAAAAGGTGATATGATGTTTTTTTTTAATGTATTATTGCAGCCTGAAACATCAATTAAATATTCTTATGAAAAATTTTAGAGCGCTTTTTATCATTTTCTTTTTGTTCTCATCCTTTATTATCAATGCTCAGAAGGGTATTATAAGAGGAAAGATTACTGATGCAAAGACCAATGAGCCTGTTATCTCAGCAAATGTTATCATAACAAACACAACAAATGGCGTTGTGTCTGACCTCGATGGGGTTTATGAACTAATAAATCTCGAACCAGGACTTTACAGTATAACTGTAAGCTATCTTGGATATAGATCGCAAACAATCAGTGAAATACAGGTTACTAATTCCAGGCCGGCAGTTTACGATTTTCAAATGGAGGAAGATGATGAAATTACCGAAGAGGTCGTTGTAACTGCTTCTCCATTCAAAAAGCCTGAGGAAAGCCCAGTATCTTTACAAACAATTGGTACAGCAGAAATTCAGCGAAACCCTGGTGGTAATCGCGATATTTCAAAGGTTATTCGTGTTTTGCCAGGTGTAACAACTACAAATTCCTTCAGAAATGACCTTATCATACGTGGTGGTGCACCAAACGAAAATCGCTTTTATCTCGATGATATCGAGGTACCAAATATCAATCACTATGCAACTCAGGGTGCATCGGGCGGACCACAAGGTCTTCTCAATGTTGACCTGATTTCGGAAGTAGATTTTTACAGTGGTGCATTTCCATCAAATAGAGGTAATTCACTGAGTTCCGTTTTTAACTTTAGACAAAAAAATGCAAGAGAAGACCGCGTAGGGCTCACCGCCAGCGTTGGCGCAACCGATGTTTCTTTGGCATTGGAAGGACCATTGAGCAAAAACAAAAAAACAACTTTTCTTTTTTCTGCAAGACAGTCCTACCTTCAATTTTTATTTGCTGCGATAGGTTTGCCATTCCTGCCTACTTACAACGACTTTCAGTTTAAGATAAAAACATCTCTGCCCAATAAAGATGAGTTTTATATAACAGGTTTGGGTGCTATAGATCGTTTTAAATTGAATCTCGAAGCCAACGAAACACCAGTACAACGTTATCAGCTAAATGTTATTCCAGTGAACAACCAATGGAATTATACCTTGGGTGCTGTTTACAAAAAATTTATGAAAACTGGCTATTTTACTTTTGTTTTGAGTCGAAACATGCTTAACAATGATATTTTTAAATACATTGATAATGATGAAACTAAACCCAAAAGCATCGATTATAACTCTCAGGAAAGTGAAAACAAATTCAGAGCGGAACATACAGTTCGTTTCGATAAAGGATTCAAATTGAACTATGGTGTGGGTTATGAATATGTACGTTTTTTTAGTAATAGTAATCTATTTACAGTAATCAATGGTCAAGCAGCTCCGCTTAATTATAAAAGTGAGTTAAACTTTAGCAAGTATTTTGCTTTTGGACAACTTTCAAAAAAGTTCTTTTCAGAAAAATTGATATTATCGCTTGGTGTACGCGCCGATGGAAACGATTACAACAAAGAGATGATGAATCCAATTAATCAAATCTCGCCTCGTTTTTCATTGTCCTATGCAATCACTGAGAAATTATCTTTTAATGCCAATACAGGTATTTATTATCAATTGCCTGCATATACAGCACTCGGATACAAATCGAATGATGATTTTGCCAACAGAGACCGATTGAAATTTATTAGGTCTTATCATGCGGTTGCAGGTTTTGCCTATAATGTTGCTTCTGGAACTAAATTTAGTGTAGAAGGTTATTACAAACTTTATCAGCAGTATCCATTCTTATTGAATGAAGGAATTGCATTGGCAAATTTTGGTGGAGATTTTGGTGTTGTTGGTAATGCACCTGCCGATGCAAGAGGAGAGGGACGTTCTTACGGTTTGGAATTCCTGGTACAACAAAAACTATACAAAGGGTTTTTTGGAATTTTAGCCTACACTTTTGGTTATTCAGAATTTAAAGATGTAAATAACAATTATGTTTTTTCGGCCTGGGATAGCCGTCATATCGTAAATGCAGCATTTGGTAAAAATTTTGATATCATGAATAAATCAATTCTTGATGCTAGAAATGCCAAAAGAGCTGAAAAGGGTAAGGATCCAATCAAAAGAAAAAAGGTAAACCAAACACTTCAACTGGGTCTAAACTTTAGAATGCAGACTGGCTTACCATATACACCATTTGACAGTACCGCTTCTGCTCTTACATTGAACTGGAATCGATTTGGACAGGCACTCAGAGATTACAGCTTATTGAATACCGAGCGTACCAATCTTTTTTATGGTGTAGATTTTCGCATCGACTACAAATGGTATTATGAGAAATGGAGTTTGAATCTTTATTTCGACCTTCAAAACTTCCCTTCACAGGCCGCACAGGTTCCACAGTATTTGTTGGATGACAGTGATGTTGATGCTAATGGTAATCAGATAATTTACAATGCCGGTCAGCCAAACGAATCTTACAGACTAAGGAGAATTAACAATACGCTTTCGGTTTCGGTGCCATCTATAGGTGTTATTGTGGTATTCTAAGTTGACTTCATGAAGATCAATTGTTAAAGAAAAGCCGCTGCAAGTAATTGTAGCGGCTTTTTAGCTTATTCTTTTTGTTCAATTTCTTTTATTTCTGGGCATGTTATTTGGTAGTAGGTTGTTTTGATAATCTCTTTTGGATAAATAGTGTAAAGGTAAATTTTAGGTTGTTGGTTTTCGCTCCTTACTTCATATAGAATCATAATAAGAACTAACATCCCTAAAAGAATTAACATTAAAAGTGTTGTACACTTAGAATTGAGTTTAACTTGTCTAATCCTCTAATGTTTTTTTGGCACATAAAAAAACCAAATATATCAAATGGTATTGATACATTTGGTTTTAAAATTTTGTGTCGATTTAGTCTTTATCTGACTAGTATAATTTTTTATTGAACCACAAAAGGTAGGCTTTTGCTTTGTCCATCAATTTGATAAATTAATTGATAAAATGCTGAAGGTAAATCTTGAATGTCAATTTCTAATACATTGACATTTGACTCAATATTAAATTGCTGATTCAAAATACGTCCTTGCATATCGACAATGCGCAAAGAACTTATCTGGCTATTATTAGGAATATTTAATTTTAATAAACCATTCTTAGTAACAGGATTAGGATATAAAGTAGCCGTAGTATTTGTATTACAAGGTAAACTAGCATAGATGACATCGCTAAACTCTGATTCGCCATAAATATCTACCATACGCAATCGATAGTATGTTTCTGTCGCTGGATAACGATGTTCAAACTGATAGGATTTAGGCTCACTGCTATTTTCTTGGGCATTTACACGAGCGATTGATTGCCATGAAATGCCATCCTTGCTTTGTTCAACCATATAATAGGCATGTTCAAACTCAGTGGCACTTTCCCAATAAAGTAGATTGCTTTCACATTCAGAACTCACTGTAAATGTTGCTAATTCTACTGCCAATAAAAAATCATCGTCTAAGATGGTGTAGGTAGTTTGGTTATTTACAGTACCACTACAATTGGCATCATTGATGATCAGCGGAGCTTGTGGATTTTCTAAGCGGAATACGACGGTTTCATCCCCTTCGACATCTGCATCATCTATAACAGAAAATATACTACTAATATCGATAGGGTTTGTACCGTCATAATCACCTGCTGGAATCGTGTAAACTAAAGCATGTCTAAAATCTGTATCTAAATTAGCTATGCCACCTACAATCTCTATATTTAGAGCCAGACCACCTGCTGGAATACGGCCATTGACTAGAAGGCGTGGAATATTACCACTTGTAGCCTCCAAGCTACTGTAAGTCGTTTGTTCAAACTCTACAATTGGCGCAAGACCAATAACTTGTACATTGTCAATGAAGTTTCCAACGGTTAAATTACCACCTGCTGTTCTAATTGGCTGAAAACGAAAACGAATTGTTCTGTTGCCGAAGGTATTGGTAAAATTGCCACTGTACTGCACCCAAGCACTATTGTCTGTTCCAAAACGCAGCACTTCTAATTCGGCACCTGGAGGGCCTATAAGCAGGCGGGCACTGTCGCGACCACTACGGCCACGATGAAAAAATGACCAGTTGAGAACCTCACCATTAAACATACAGGCATCGAAGTAAAGGTCGGCAGGTTCATTGGCATTCAATTCAATATGTTGTTGGCCGCTTGCTGGAATAACGCCGTTGAAAGGGGCTCTCCAAATTTCTATCATACCTGATGTAGAGGTAGTTACCCAACCTGGTACAGCTGTATGATGCACAAAGCCAAAGCTGTTAGGATTGGTTAAAAGAGGTTGTTCAAAATCGGAGTTAATAACGATACGAGCTTGGGCCTGAGTGTTGTTTTTTAAGAAAAACAATGGCATAAGTAGCAATATAAGAGAAGTTAGTTGATGTAAGATAGTTTTCATTATAATTCTACTTATTTTTTTGGGATAAAAATGTCTGTATTTATTATAACGTTATCTAAAAATATGCCAACATATTATTTATATGCGAAGAGTGTGTTTTTCTGTTAGTTTAATAATTTGTGAATAAGTTTAAGTTCATTAAATTAAAAAACAAGTATAAGTTTTTTTGGTATAAAAATTTAAAAAAATAGAATTAGTAAAAATTATATTTTTTTATTATTTTTTTAAAAATAATTTACCAAATATAATACTGCCATTTAGTTTCATGACATATCTGTCAAAATGTATTAAAAAGCTAAAAAATGACAGCTTTATCAGTCAAATTTTTAAAAAAATAGTGCCAACAGAGAATTTACTACCCAATATGTCAATATTGCAAGAAATAGCTGCCAGCCTAATTACTTCAAGAAATTCAAGTATATTTGAATGGTATTTTGTTAGCCATAAAAAGTGGTATCTATCACCAAAGTATGTCCAACTGTAATATCTAAATGGGTGTTGTTTGAAGAAATATAAATTTAGTAAGTTCAGGTCATGACCAGTTTACTATGAATTGGAATCGTTTTGGACAGGCACTCAAAGATTACAGCTGTTTTGGGCAGTCTTTTGCTATTGTAACACACGATTATTCAAAATCTTTTTTTGTAAATTATTGTTAAGGTCTTATATTTGAGCGTAAAATTCCAAAAAGCTATGCTATCAGGCATTTTTTTACAAAATAAATCTAATTTTTTAAATCTATAACTCATTAAATATTATGCAATTTGAACTGAGTGAACAGCATTTGGCAGTGCGCGATGCAGCACGTGAATTTGCCAGAAAGAAATGTCTTCCAGGTGTAATTGAACGCGACCGCGATATGAAACACCCAACCGAACTGCTCAAAGAAATGGGCGAAATGGGTTTTATGGGTATGATGGTCGACCCTAAATATGGTGGAGGTGGAATGGATTCACTTTCCTATGTTTTGGCAATGGAAGAAATCTCAAAGATTGACAACTCATGTTCTGTTGCAATGTCTGTAAATAATTCGCTAGTTTGCTGGGGTTTGGAGACCTTCGGCAATGAAGAACAAAAAGATAAATACCTGCCCAAACTTGCCACAGGCGAATGGATTGGAGCTTTCTGTCTTTCTGAGCCAGAAGCAGGATCTGACGCTACCTCTCAACGCACTACTGCCATTGATATGGGCGATTATTATCTATTGAATGGTACCAAAAACTGGATCACCAATGGTGGAACTTCACAACTTCACCTGGTCATTGCCCAAACCGATGTGTCAAAAGGTCACCGCGGTATCAACTGTCTTTTGGTTGAAACTTCATGGGATGGTGTAGTAATCGGTGCTAAAGAAGACAAATTGGGTATCCGTTCTTCCGATACACATACTATTATGTATAACGATGTAAAGGTTCCAAAAGCTAACAGAGTGGGAGAGGACGGATTTGGTTTTAAATTCGCTATGAAAACACTTTCGGGTGGTCGTATCGGTATTGCTGCTCAAGCTTTGGGTATTGCTGCCGGAGCTTACGAATTGGCTGCCGATTATGCAAAACAGCGTGTAGCTTTTGGTAAACCAATCATTCAGCATCAAGGTATAGCTTTCAAATTAGCCGATATGGTCATGCAGATCGAATCGGCTCGTATGCTCGTTTACCGCGCTGCATGGCTTAAAGATGAGCACAAAGATTACGATATGGCAAGCTCAATGGCTAAACTTGCCGCTTCAGAAGCTGCTATGAAAGTATCAGTAGAAGCAGTTCAGGTACATGGCGGATATGGATTTGTAAAAGAATACCATGTTGAACGCCTCATGCGCGATGCAAAAATCACTCAAATTTACGAAGGAACTTCCGAAGTGCAGCGAATCGTTTTGGGACGTTGTATTGAGAATGGACAGATTTATTTACCGTAGATAATTTTCAAAATATAAAAAAATGCGCTCCGAATAGAAGCGCATTTTTTTTGGTTAAAGCTTGACAAGAAAACCTTACTTTTTATCTTTTATTCTGTAAAGCATAGCTTTCTGCGTGTTGATTACAGAACTGCTTTTTATTGTATATCCTTTCGATTCGCCAATATCTCCACTTTTTCTATCAGGAGATTTATGAGAAATCACTTCGTGATATAGTTTATTTTTATTTACAAGTCTATCGAT
Source organism: Saprospira sp. (assembly GCA_044379045.1). GTDB lineage: Bacteria > Bacteroidota > Bacteroidia > Chitinophagales > Saprospiraceae > Saprospira. The sequence continues at coordinate 10,890 of JBIPOO010000036.1, read as the reverse complement.
TGAGATGAGATGATTGATACTGCCTTTTTGTTCATCGCTCAAAATTTCGAAACTACTATAAAGTGTATTTTCAATGAGTATTTGGTCTATAAAAATGCCATTGTTCTCATCCAAAATGAAATGATTTTTACCTAAACTGTCATTACTAATGACATAATAATCCTTGACAATTTTTTGTGGTACCGCCGCAGTTGAATCATAAGTTGTTTTCCAATGCAGTCTATTAGGATCCTCAGTTTTTGAAATTTCAATTCTAATGGGAATTTCAGCTTTCTTTTTATTTCCGGCATACCAGAACATTATACCTTCATAGCTTCCAAGCCAATCATCGGGGAATTTTAAATCTTTAGAATTTTCAGCAATTTTATAACTGCTACAGGAAAAAGATATACAGGCTATTAAAAAAACTAGTAATCGTCTCATTTTAGTATGAAATTATTGTAATTATTAGATTCCATTATATTTTTCAAAAACAAAATTAAAGCTCTTTACTTTCAATTCTAGAGAGTCGGCTGCTTTTTTTGGACAAATATTGCCTATATTGCAGCCAAATTTTAAATTTATATCCAAATTATGAGAAATCTGTTACTTTTCTTGTTGACATTTTATCATTTGAGTATTTTCTGTCAACAGCATACTGTAGGCTTGATTACATACGATCCGGCATTATCTTATGAAGGGTACAACTTGCATTACCCTCACAATCAAGGTAACGCCTATTTGCTAAATAATTGTGGTGAAATTGTGCACATGTGGCGCGATAGCATTTACAGACCTGGAAATGGTATTTGGCTTCGCGAAAATGGTAATCTTTATGTTACCAAAGGTAGAAATGCACTTTCCAACAGTTTTATTCATGCTGGTGGCGGGGGCGAAAAAGTTGAAATACGCGATTGGAATAATAATCTTTTGTGGACTTATACCATCAACGACTCAACACAGCGCATGCATCACGATATTGAGGTGATGCCAAATGGAAATATTCTGGCAATCGTATGGGATTATAAAACAGATGCAGAAGCTATTGCTAATGGAAGAGATCCGGCTAAACTTACTGGTTCAGGTGCTCTAGGAAATGGTCTCTGGCCAGAAAAAATTGTAGAACTCCAACCAAATCTTACAAATGGAACAACTCAGATTGTCTGGCAGTGGAATGTTTGGGATCATATGGTTCAGGATTTCGATAACACTAAGTCAAATTATGGCATCGTAGAAAATCATCCAGAATTGATAGACGTAAATTATACGCTATACGATAGCACAGCTGACTGGCAACACGCCAATGCAATCGACTACAATCCTACCTTAGACCAGATTATGTTGAGTGTTCCCTGCTTTAATGAAATTTGGATTATCGACCACAGCACCACTACTTCAGAGGCCGCAGGTCATACCGGTGGACTAGTAGGCGTAGGAGGAGATTTGATTTACAGATTTGGAAATCCATCAGCATATCGTGCTCCAGGAGCAACAAAACTATTTTACCAACACGATTCCCACTGGGCAGAAATCAATTTTTCGAGCACAAATCCTGAGTATGGAAAAGTAGTAGTTTTTAACAATAAATTGGGGCCAAACTATTCAGCGGTACATACTTTCTCACCAACTTTCGATACCTACGAGTGGGAATATCCAAAAGATACGAACGGTGTATGGGGGCCAAACTCATTCGATTGGACTTACATTGCGAATCCACCTCAAGATATGTACTCTACTGGTCTTGGGGCCATTCAATTGCTTCCAAATGGTAATAGACTTATCAACGAGGGGCGCGAAGGAAGAGCATTTGAGATTACAAATTCAGGACAAATCGTTTGGGAATATAAAAACCCAATGAAAAACGGTCAACCAGTAGCCCAATACGATTCTACCCTTACGCCAAGTATCAATCAGCAGTTCCGCTTTTTGCGTTATCCAACAAATTTTGCTGCTTTCACAGGTAGAACCCTCGAACCTATGGGATACATTGAATTGAATCCTGACACAGCTTTTTGTTCCGTAATTTTAAATATTGAAAATGTCGATTTTGTAAATGATGCAATCAAGGTATTTCCAAATCCTACTTCTACCGATGTAGTTGTTGAATTTGAAAACTTTGTAGAGCGTGCCAGAAAAATTGAAGTTTATGATATGCTTGGTAGATTGCAAATTCAGTTTAAAACTTTAGATCAAAGAAATTTATTGAATCTTCAGCAGCTAGATTCCGGTCTCTATTTACTTAGAATAGATGGAAAGTTGAGCAATAAAATTTCAGTTGTGAAATAACATAAATTAAAATTTGAAATTAACCTCTCCGGGCAATATTCGGAGAGGTTTTTTGTTAAATACGATATAGAAATATCTAAATATGAGATTAAAGAGGAAAATAACAATAGGATTCCTGGTGCTAATACTCTCAGCACTTTTCTTCCTGCTATTTTCCAACATTTGGATAATATCATTTGGCAGATCAAGAAGTTTTAGTCTAATTGAAGATTTGAAGCCAAGAGATGTTGCCTTGGTTTTGGGGACCAGCAGTTCCAAGAACGGCAAGGACGAAAATATGTTCTTTACCTACAGAATGAAAGCTGCGGCTGATTTATACCATTCAGGTAAAGTAAAACACTTTATTTTAAGTGGCGACAATAGCAATAAGCATTATAATGAACCTCAGGATATGAAAAATAAACTGATGGCTTTAGGGGTTCCTCAATCAGCCATAACACTCGATTTTGGTGGCCGAAGAACCTTAGATTCAGTAGTTCGTTGCAAGAAAATATTCCAACAGTCCAAAATAATTATTGTTTCGCAGGCTTTTCACAATTACAGAGCACTTTTTATTGCTAGTTTCAGTGGTATTGATGCTGTGGGATTTAATGCAAAATATCCTGAAAAGAGCAGCTCAAAAACAGTCATCAGAGAAATATTTGCAAGGCCAAAAGCAGTTCTTGATTTATTTATTTTCAGAACAAAGCCAAAAATAATGGGAGCTAAAGAAAATATCATAACATAAAAATAGCGATCATTTGATTATTAATTTGTTAAAAAAAGTAAATTTCATAATTTTGCGGAATGATCAAATCTGTACTTCTTGATGTTAGTAAAAAATAAATTGATTGTTGCCAATTGGAAAATGCACAAGTCTTACATAGAGGGGCTTTTGCTGGCGAATGCTGTTGTTGCAGGTCTTGAAAAATTTACAGGCCATGTAGATATAGTACTTTGCCCTCCATTTATTCATTTACAGACAGTTAGTAGCATGCTTAAGGACTATTTGCGTCTGCACAGCGGCGCACAAAATTGCCATCACGTCGAAGAAGGTGCTTTTACGGGAGAGGTGAGCGCAAAAATGCTAAAATCGGTTGGTGCTGAATATGTTATAATTGGACATTCAGAAAGAAGAATTTACCAGAACGAGACTTCAGAAATGATTGAGGGAAAAGTAAAACTTGTGTTATCTGCAGGATTAAAACCAATCTTTTGTTGTGGCGAACCACTCGAAATCAGAGATAAAAATCAACACCTTGAATATGTTGAGCGACAGCTCGAACAAAGTCTATTTGATTTTAATGCGGATGAAATTCAAAATGTAATTATTGCGTATGAACCCATATGGGCAATTGGAACTGGTAAAGTTGCCAGTCCGGAACAGGCACAGGAGATGCATGCACACATTAGAAAACTGATTGAAGAAAAATACGGTTCTGAACTTTCTAATAATTTAACAATACTTTATGGTGGTAGCTGCAATGCAAACAATTCAATTGATTTATTTAAACAAAAAGATATTGATGGTGCATTAGTGGGTTCAGCCTCTTTAAATGTGGATGATTTTCTTCAAATCGTAAAAAATGCAGCGCTTTCAGCCCATTCTTAGATTTTATTTCACAAATTGACAATTTATCACGTTCTACAATTTTAATTTGACAATAATTCTGCTGTTTAACAGTTTGACAATACACAAAACTTATATGAAATTTATATCCAATAATCTACGACGCTTATTTTTTGCTTTTTTTATGGTAATGGGTCTAACACAAGACCTCTATGCATCTCATGGAGTTGCAGTAGACCTTACTTACACCTGTGTGGATCCAGCTATTGGTCGTTACAGATTCAGATTGGTGTATTATCGTGATTGTAGTGGTATCACTCCAGGTGGTGGTTCTTTGGCAATTACTTTGAATGGCGGGTCTTGTATGAGTGGTACAACAATTCCCTTAACGCAAGTCTCCGTTACCAATGTTTCCCAACTTTGTCCTGGTGTAACTTCAACCTGTAATGGTGGGACAAATCCTGGCGTACAGGAATATGTTTATGAGGGTACAGTAACAATTGGTACAGGTTGTAGTAATCTTCAGATAAGTTTCAGCGAGTGCTGTAGGACAGGTGCTATTACGAATCTTGTAAATCCAGGTAGTAGTACCTATGTAGAAACCGTAATAAATACCAATCATCCCAACTGGACAGTACCTTGTAACAGTTCGCCACAGTTTAACAATACGCCGATACTTTACACCTGTTCTGGGCAGCCCACTTATTACAATCATGGTGCTTCCGATCCTGATGGAGACTCTCTGGTTTTCTCTGTTTCAAACCCATTGCAAGCGGCTCCTCCGGGTGGTAATTTGGCTTACAGCGGTGCATTTACAACAACTCAGCCACTTTGCACCAATAATACATTCGCTTTAGATCCCACCAATGGACAGATACAGTTTACACCTTGTGCTGGTCAGCCTCAATATGCAGTAATAGGTTTTATTATACAAGAATACCGAAATGGAATATTAATTGGTACTACCCGACGGGAAGTTACCATCATTGTGTTAAATAACTGTACAAATCAATCTACACAGCTAGATAGTTTTCAGGTCAATCAGGGTGTGATAGATACTTCCGGAATTGTAACCAGTATCAATGTTTGCGGCGGTAATGTACTAGATCTCTGTATCAATATTTCAGATCCAAATTCTACCGATAGTTTGAGAATCAGCAGTGATATTGCATCAGTAATTCCTGGTGCTTCATTTACAGTTACCTATATTGCTCCGGGTTTTAACAGGGCAAGAATTTGTTTCAATGTTCCAACTAACAATATTGCAACAGGCTCTTATAACTTCCTGATTTTTATCAGCGACGGTGCATGTCCAATTCCGGCACAACAGGTTATTTCATATCGGCTCGATTTGGAAAATTTACAGCTTTCAACCAATAAACAATTTGTCTGCCCGAACAGATTAGACACAATACAACTAGATGCTTCAGGCTTTGGTGGCGCTGCAGCTTTAGGTACCTATTCCTGGTCACCTGCCGGATTATTTAACAACCCAAATATTTTTAATCCATTAGCATTTGTAGTTGGCGAAGTTGATTTAATTTGTACATATACAGAGGGTGCCTGTGTTCAGCGTGATACAGTTCAAGTAACTGCTCCATTCCCTGCAATTATCAATCCTATTCCTGATGTTACGGTCTGTAATGGTCAGGGAGCATTGGTGATTCCAAGTATAGTTCCTGGACCTGGTCCAGCAAATTACACTTTTAGCGGGCCAAGAACAATATTTCCGGATACCATTATGGACTTTCCACTGAATATTTCAAATGTCGTCCCTGAACAGATTCTTTTAACATCGATAAACAGAATATGTCTGAATATTAATCAACAGCTTATTTCTGACTTGAATATATTTTTGATATCGCCAACAGGTTGTATTCTTCCTTTAATGTCGGGCAATGGAGGAATTGTAACCAATTCAATTTCAAATGTCTGCTTTACGCCCTCAGCGCTTATAAATTTACCTACGGCACCTTTTGCAGCTGTAACATCGAATACTACCTACATACCGGTTGGTGGAGCTGCCAGTTGGAATAACCTCTTGGGTTGCGATGCCAATGGTCAATGGATCTTAAGAATTCAACATTCAAAAGCAGTTTCTCTGGGTGGCGTTGCAGGTACACTCAGCAGCTTTACGGTATCTTTTAACGATCAATCAGACCCCACATTCAATTGGTCTCCTAATTTTAACATCAGTTGTACCGTTTGCGATAGTGCAATTGTAAGTCCTCCTGTAGATACTTCATATCGGGTTATAGTTCGTAATGTTTTTGGATGCAGCGATACTACCTCATTTAATGTAAATGTAGATACCTCATATCCTGCTCCAATTATCGTTTGCGATAGCATCACACCAACTTCAGTTCAGTTTGTCTGGCAACCAATTTTTGGTTCAGGTGGCTATCGTGTAGCTGTCAATGGAGGTGCACCCTTTAACTTACCTGTCACACAAACCAGATTTACAGTTACGGGTCTTAATCCAGGGCAGTGTGCTAATATTGAAATATTTGCCCTTACTGGTGGCTCTTGTGCCAATGGTCCATCTTCCATACAATCATGTTGTGCGCTTGGATGTTTAGGGGCTACTGTAACAACTACTCAAACGTCCTGTAATGGAGGTTTTGACGGAACAGCAACGGCAGTCCTAAATGGCGGCACTGCTCCTTTTACATTCCTTTGGTCATCTGGCGGTCAGACAGACCAAACAGCAGTTGGGCTTTCTGCAGGGACATATACTGTGACTGTTACCGAAAGCACGGGCTGTAGCATCACTGCAACTGCAACCCTTACTCAACCTTCCGTATTAAGTCTTTCTGCCGCTTCTGTACCTGCAAGTTGTTTCGGATCTTCAACAGGCAGTGCAAGCTCAAATGCTTCTGGTGCAAATGGAAATTATACTTTTGTTTGGTCAAATGGACAAAACACTCAAAATATAAGCGGTCTTGCGGCAGGGCAATATTGTGTTACTGCTACAGATTTACTCGGTTGTACCGCAACTACTTGCACCACTATAACAGAACCATCTGCGGTTACTGCTACTGCAAATAACACCAATGTTAGTTGTTTTGGTGGAACTAATGGAACTGCAAGTGCTTCTGGTTCAGGAGGAACTGGATCCTATACCTTCCTTTGGCCTTCTAATGCTACAACAGCTTCAGTCAGCGGTCTATCTGCCGGAACATATACCGTTACAGTATCCGATGCGAATAACTGTTCAGCTACAGCTACTGTAACTGTTACACAACCTTCTCAAACAGTCAGTACAACTGCAAACATTACCTCTAATTTCAGCGGGAACAGTGTTAGCTGTTTTGGAAGCTGCAATGGAGCTGCTGAAGCGGTGCCGAGTGGCGGGACAGCGCCTTATTCCTTCTTATGGTCAAATGGACAAACAACAATAAATGCTTCTGCGCTATGTGCTGGCCAGGTAACTGTTACAGTCACTGATTTTGCAGGTTGTTCCTCTCAGGCCTCTGTTACGCTTACACAACCAACTTCCGTAACAGCTTCGATAGCCTCACAAACAAATATAAGTTGTGCGGGCGGTTCTAACGGAACTGCTACAGCAACTGCAACAGGGGGCTCAGCTCCTTATGGATTTATTTGGTCGGTTTCATCACAAACAACTTCAATTGCAACAGGTTTAAGCGCTGGTATACATCGTGTAACTGTATCTGATGCTAATGCATGCACAGCTACTGCCTCTGTAACAGTTTCCCAACCTTCAGCAGTTTCTGTAACTAGTTCAGTTATTTCAAACTATAATAGTGCCCAGATTTCTTGTAATGGTTTATCAAATGGTATTACCAGTGCAAATGCATCGGGAGGAACAGGTCCATACAGTTTCTCTTGGAGCAGTGGGGCGCTAACTCAAAATGCAAGCGGATTGGCGGCAGGTTCTTATACAGTAACTGCCTCAGATGCTAATAATTGTACTGCGGTTTCAACCGTTACTGTATCTCAGCCTTCAGCAGTTTCTGCTACGGCATCTGCAGTTAGTGTCACCTGTGCAGGGGGCTCAAATGGTTCTGTATCTGCTATCGGTTCAGGAGGTACAGGAGCTTACAGCTTTAGCTGGAGCAGCGGACAAAATACTCAAAACATAAACGGATTGACTGCTGCAAACTATACAGTTACTGTCAGTGATGCAAACGGATGTTCTGTTGCTGCTACAACTACTATAACACAACCTGCTTCGGCAGTTTCTGTAACCGCAACATCTACACAGGCGCTATGTCAGGGAGCTGCCTCTGGAACTGCTACAGCCAACCCTTCTGGAGGAACAGGAGCTGGCTATACCTTCCGTTGGTCTACTTTACCAATTCAGACCGGGCAAACAGCCACAGCACTTTTGGCAGGTTCTTATTCAGTAACTGCATCTGATGCCAATGGTTGTTCTGCGAGCACTTCTGTAACAGTTACTGATGGAGTTGGAATAACATTGACAAGTTCTTCTACTCCGAACAGCTGTTTTGGAGGTTCTAATGGAACTGCAACTGTAAATGCTTTTGGCGGTGCCGGCGGGTTCACCTATCTATGGTCTGCATCTGCATCTGCTCAAACTACAGCAACGGCAAATAATCTTCCTGCTTTAATTCATACTGTTACTGCTACGGATGCTAATCTTTGCAGATCTACAATATCTGTTACGGTTACTCAACCTTCAGCTTTTACAACACCGCAGTTTAACACAACGCTTATTTCATGTAATGGATTAACCGATGGTACAGCTACCGTAATTGCTGGGGGAGCAACACCCGCTTATACTTTCAACTGGGACAATGGGCAGACTACTCAAACTGCTACAGGTTTTGCTGCAGGTCCACATCGAGTTACTATTACAGATGCCAATGGCTGTACAACAAGTGCTACTACAACAATTACCGAACCTTCAGCAATCACCGTAACTTTAGATGCCGATTCTGTTAATTGTTTTGGTGGAACCGATGGTAGAATAACTGCGTTTGTATCAGGTGGTGCTTCACCTTACAGCTTTAACTGGTCAAACGGTTCTAATTTACCAATAAATCAGAATTTAAGTATTGGCAACTACAGTGTTACAGTAACTGATAATGCTGGTTGTTCAGTAGTTAGAAACGCCTCAGTAGGTCAACCCTCTTCAGCTATTTCTGCAAATATCATTAATTTTACAAATCCAGTCTGCTTCGGTGAATCAAACGGAACAATGACTGTGGATGTTCTTGGTGGAACACCAAATTATACCGTGCTTTGGTCAAATAATCAGGTCACTCAAACAGCTACAGGATTAGCCGCTGGTTCTTATTCTGTTACTGCTACCGATGCAAGAGGTTGTTCCGTTACTGCCTCCGGTTCAATAACTACACCTACACAGTTGATTGTAAATGCAACAATAACCTCAAATTACAATGGTGCTGTGATCAGTTGCGCTGGTGCTTCTGACGGAGCAGCACAGGTTGTAGCAAGTGGGGGAGTAGCACCCTATATTTTCTCATGGTCAGGACCAATTCCTCAAAATACAACAACTGTTAATGGTTTAGCACAAGGGCTTTATATTGTCACAGCTACCGATGCTGCGGGTTGTGCAGTAACTGATAGTATAAGACTAATTGATCCAACACCTTTACAGGCCACTGAACAGCACGTCAATATTTTCTGTAACAGCGATTGCGATGGACAAATTATCGTTACCGCAACTCCTGGCACAGGTACTTTAGGTATCAATGGTTATGAATACAGAATTTTCGGACAAGGTCAAACAGGGGGAGTATTTAGTGGAATTAATAATTTTATTGGACTCTGTGCTGGTACCTACACCATCGAAATTCGTGATGGTAATAATTGTGTAATTCCACTCTCTGTTCAATTAACAGAACCCGCTCCACTCAGCCTCTCTGCCTCTTTCATCCCTGTTGTCTGCAACGGCACAGCCTCGGGCAATGCCACTGCCAATGCAGGTGGTGGAGTTGCACCTTATAGCTTTGCTTGGAGCAACGGACAAACGGGACAAACTGCAATCGGACTTGCAGCAGGTGGCTACGGCGTCACAGTAACTGATGCCAATGGCTGTACTCGTGCAACCAATATTGTGGTAACTCAGCCTTCAGTGCTTGGCGCAACAACAACCCTTACGCAACCTTCCTGCTTTGGTTCTACTGACGGTTCTGCAACTGTTACACCAACGGGCGGCGTTGCACCTTATAGCTTTGCCTGGTCTACAGGTGCTGGCGCAGCAACAGCGCTCGGACTTCCTGCAGGTGTATTTACTGTAACAGTAACCGATGCTGGCGGATGTGCCATTGTGCGCTCCGTAACTGTTACACAACCAGCTCAGATTGCACTTTCAGTTTCGGGTTCTAACCTCACTTGCGCAGGCAATGGAACAGGCTCGGCCACAGTCTCTATTGCAGGAGGAACAGCACCTTATACTATTCTTTGGTCAAACGGCGCCACAACTGCTACCGTCTCAGGCCTTGGTCTTGGCATCTTCTCTGTAGTGGTAACCGATGCCAATGGCTGTCAGCAAAGTACTCAGTTGGCACTCACGCAACCTAATCCTGTGGTAGCTTCTTTGGTTTCAACTACCAATGTTTCCTGCTTTGGCGGAAGCAATGGTACAGCAACCATCACTGCAAATGGCGGCGTTCCTCCATACCGCTTTAGCTGGCCAAATGGTCAGACTACTGCTACTGCTACCGGACTTGCAGCTGGAACTTACACAGCTACCGTAACAGATAACAACGGCTGTTCAAGCTCCGTTTCGATGCAAATTACACAACCTGCCCTGCTCACAGTTGTTCAGGTGACGACTACCGCAGTTTCTTGTCGCGGTGGCTCTAACGGTACAGCATCGGCCTTTATTCAGGGCGGCAGTTCTCCTTATAACTTCAGCTGGAGCAATGGTGGCTCGGGACAAAGCATCTCGAACCTTGCGGCAGGAACTTATTTCCTCACCGTAACAGATGGCAACGGATGCCGTGCCTTTAGTCAGGCGATTGTCACGCAGCCAGCTTCAAACCTTGTCGGATTTATCAATACAACCCCTGCACTCTGTCTTGGAGCAGCAACGGGAGAAATGACTGCCATTATCAGCGGCG
>JBIPOO010000196.1:0-7390 GCA_044379045.1 Saprospira sp. | reverse complement strand
CTAAAATTTCTGAAAAAGAACTCTTTTTGCATTATTTTGTAGGTGAGCAGCATAGTTTTTTACTGGCATTTAATTCAAAAAAAATGTCTTTAAAGAAAATAGATAATGATTTAGTTGAGAAAGTGCAGGTTTTTATCAGTACGCTACTCAACGTTGAAGGCCTTGACGAAAATCTGCAGCATTCGTATAATAATTTATCAAAGGCTACAAGTTTGATTTCAAAAGCTTTACTGCCTGAAAAAGCTATTTTTAATGGTATTGACAAAATTACTGTTATCCCCGATGCTTCGCTATTTTACATCCCATTCGAGATTTTGTATTACAAAGAACCGGATAAAACCAATTTGTCTTTTGCTGCCCAACCTTTTCTGTTGCGGAAATATGCCATCCGATATGCATATAGTTTACAGGTGCTTTCAAAACAGAAAAGTTACAAAAATAGTCTTCATCTTACCGCCCTTGCTCCGCATTATGACAGCAAAATCAACAGTATTCAAGAACTTAGAACAAATGCTGAGTTAAAAAATCTGAGTGATATTTACAGTGGAATCTTTTACAGCAATAAAAAGATTTCTAAATCCGATTTATTAAAAATATTAGCACAAAAACCTGATATATTGCATCTTGCAATGCATGCAGCTGCGCCCGACAGTTCAGGTGCATATTTTACACTATCGAATGCCGAACGGCTCGAAATGTTTGAAATTTCAGGAATCAATCTTGATAATACCGCTTTAATTGTGCTCAGTGCATGTGAGACAGGTCTTGGTTTGCAAACTAGAGGAGAGGGGCTCATGAGCCTTGGAAGAGCCTTTGCATATTCTGGTGCTGCAGCCGTTGTGAATACACTTTGGCCCCTTCACGATCATTCGGCAGTTGAGCTCATGAGGTTGTTTTATGCAAATCTGGATAAAGGAATGACGAAGTCGGAAGCATTGCGCAAAGCAAAACTTGAATTTTTGGACAAGGCCGGGACAATGCAGGCGCATCCTTTTTTTTGGGCAGCGCCGGTACTTTGGGGCAATGATGAGCCAATTAAATTACAAAAAAAATCGAATCTTTTGACTGCGCTCTCAATCGGCGCATCAATATTTCTGATAGTGCTTCTGCTTTATAAGTTTAGGAAAAGATTGAAAATAAATAAAAACGGGCAAGATATTGCTGCTTAAAAATATACTATCTTTGCCAATCTTTAATTTTTAAAAATACAAAATCCAATAATATGTTCAATCTGGATAAAGACCTTGTTTTCTTCGATTTGGAAACTACCGGTGGCGATGTCAATAAAGATAGAATCGTACAGGCTGCGCTGATAAAATACCACAAAGACGGATCAGCGCCCAGCGAACGCAAATACATGGTTAATCCTTTGCAACCCATCAATCCTGAGGCTATAAAAGTGCACGGAATCAGCGATGAAATGGTACAAAATGCCCCTCCTTTTAAACTTATTGCTGTTGAGTTGCTTGCTTTTATTGGCGATGCTGACTTGGCCGGCTATAATTCTAACCGTTTCGATATTCCATTGCTCATAGAAGAATTTGCCCGTACCGGAATGGTTTTTACACTGGACGGACGCCGCTTGATAGATGCGTTGCAGATTTTTTATAAAATGGAACCGCGTACCTTGCGCGCTGCACTTAAGTTTTACTGCGGCAAAGAACTAACCGATGCGCACGATGCGATGGCAGACACCAAGGCAACTATTGAGGTGCTTGCCGGTCAATTGAAATATTATGAAAATACAGACTGGACAGATGTTGCAAGTGGAAATGTCATCGAAAAACCTGTTAAAAACGATATGCAGGCGATTCACAATTTTATCAACGGCAACGATAATAAAGTAGATTTAACCGGTCGTTTTATTCGCAATGAAAAAGGACAGATTATTTTCAATTTTGGTAATCAAAAGGGGCAACCAGCCAAGGATCACCCCAATGTATTACGTTGGATCATCGAAAAAGATTTTCCGCTGCAGGTTAAGGAAATAGCAAGGGCTATACTTGCCGGAAAAATGGGCTGATAACAGTTTAGAAATCTTAACAAGTTTTAGACTTCCTGTACATTACATCTGTCCTTAAAACATATTTCATTCCCTCCTCTAAAGCTATGCTCTCGTGCTTTTGCTCATGAATGAACAGAAGTGCTTTGCCTGTAATAGGATGGACTGTCAGGTCATTGAAACGGGTTTCGCCACCTTTGAAATCATCATTCAGGTAGATCATAAAAGTTATACGGCTTTCTTCCGTTTCGCTTTTTTTGTAACGCCCATCGATATGCATTTTGAAACGTTGATTGATATCATAGCGGTAAAAACGAAAACTTTCATTCAGTCCAATTGACTCCATATCGTCTATGATTTTGGGGCAGTAGGGGCTGACTTTATTCCAGAAATCTTCAGCGAGCTTATAATCTGTAAAAATAAGTCGTTCATTGTTTCTGATTCCCTTCATCATCTTGGGCCCATCGGGCAAACTGATTTCTGCCTCGCTATATCCACGCATTTCGCTGAAAATAATCAAATTGTCGCTTTCACCTTTGCTTAGGAAATTATCTATAGACCAAATTTTATCGCTCAGAGTGTTAAAAATCATATCAGGATATTTAAATCAAACCCAATGTTTTTCCCATCAAATTCGCCATTTTATACACAACTCTGGCGCCTACATTGCCATCCCATTCCTCGGCAGCGCCAACTTCACAGAGGTCAAAACCAATAATAGTTTTACCGCTCTCGGCCAATGTTTTGAGTAGATAAAATGCCTGTGGCAGCGAAAGTCCGCCTGCTACGGGAGTGCCAGTATTCGGACAAAGATTTGGCCACAAACCGTCGATATCGAAACTGATATAGACATGTTGAGGCAATTTATCGACAATGGATTTACAAATTTCACGATAGCTTTTGCCTTCAAAAAGCGCTTCATTAATGGCCTGATCGTAGAATACTTCTACTCTTTTGTTACTATTTGTGATATAATCTACTTCTTCTTCACAATAATCGCGAATGCCCACCTGTACCAATTTGCTCACTGCAGGAATTTCTTCAAGTGTATTGTAAAAAATGGAGGCGTGCGAATAAGTAAAACCCTCATAGGCCTTGCGCAGATCGCAATGCGCATCAATTTGAAGAATTCCGAAATTATCATATTTCTCAGAAAGTGCATGTAAATAACCGAGTGGAGTACTATGTTCTCCGCCAATTAAGCCAACAACTTTACCTTTTTTGATAAGGTCAGCGCACTGTTCTTTCACCCAGCTGTTTACTTTTTTGGAGTTAGCGTTTACTTTGTCAACAAATTCCTGCACAATTCCATGACCATTTTCCAGATTATCGATGTGCATGGTCGCAAGTTCACGGCTCATTGTGCTAAGTTCCTTGATTTCTTCGTCAGTTTCCTTCATGAAGATGCCAATTTTGTAAGCATCCTGAACATCTGCATCAAAAAGGTCGAGCTGATAAGAGGCTTCTCTTATATTTTCTGGACCTTCTGCTGTGCCTGCAGCATAAGAAACGGTAGCTTCCCATGGAACAGGCAATAGAATGATTTTTGCTTCTTCTTCATGGTATGGTAAGCCAATGAAATTTCCATTTTTTTGTGCGAAGCCACTTGGGTTGAATTCAGTATTCATTGATATTTTGTATTTTATTATTGGTTAAAATTTTTTTATTTTGTATGAATGCAATAACTTAGCAATTGTAAATAGTGAAACAAAGACAATTTTATCAACTATGATTATTTCAATTGAAAAATTTAGAATAGCAAAGGTACTAAAATGCTAATTTTATTCTAATTCATATCCATGTAAATTCAAGTTGTGGGCAAGCAAAAATTATTTTTATCATCAAAATAAAAAACCAATGCAAATATTAGACGAGGATAATCACAATGGCGAAATAATTAGCGAGTTTGCCAGGGCGAAATAGAATAGTACTCATTAGCAAAAAAACAGCCCATCGGGGAGATTGAAATATATTTAGCTGATGAAAACTATTTAAATAATTTCTATATTCGCATTTGATTTACTAAAACTTTCAAAACCAAATTACTATGATTTTAGATGACAATAATCTCAGCTCAGGCGAAATCAGTGATCTGACAAAGCGAGAAATACAGGAAAGTATCGTTTGGATAAAATTTATTTCTATCTACAATATTGTGATAAATGCTTTAAGTCTTTTAGGCTCTATCAGTTCGGGACAAACTACGGGAGCAGGAGGAACAATCCTTTCATTTTATATTAATTATTTACTCCTTCAATCAGGAAATAATTATAGCAAATTTATTGGCAGCGGCAACCTCGTAGATCTTGAAACGGCTATTGATAAGCAAAAGCAATATTGGCAGATAGTATCAATTTTATCAGTTATAGGAGCTGTATTGGCAGGTTTTGCTACATTTGTTTTATTGTTTTTAGGTGCAGATCTTATTGAGAAATTCTTTTAAACGTACATAAATTAGACATTTAGAAAGCTAAATATTATGAGTAATTCAATATCAAATAATCAAGGATTAAGTGACAAAGCTGTCCAGAATTTAAAATCAACAGCCGCTTCACTTAAATTGTATACTATCTCTTTTCTGATAATTTTAGGCATGTTGGCCATAGCCTTATTGTTTTGTACCTACACCATTTTTAAACTACCCGAATTGAAATCATTAATTATATTTTTACTAATCGGATATGGTTATGTTGGATTTTCAGTTTATATTCAATTGCAATTGCTGAAAGCATCTTCCGGATTTAGTTCTTTTGTAGAACAAAAAAGAACAGAAGGTCTGGAAGATGCTTATACATCTATGAAGATGTATTGGAAATTATCCGGTTTTTTAACAATTGGCACAATTGCCGCAACAATTTTGGCAGTGGGGATATTTGTTGTTGCTTTTAAAGATGTGGTAGAACGAATGTTTTAGGTTTATTTTTGACATAAACTCAAATAAAAAACAGCCTTTCGGGGCTGTTTTTTATTTGAAAAAATCTTATCTTCGCAGCAAATGAAAAAACGATTTTTAGATTTTAAAAAACTTAACTATTTATGGCATTTGATATAGAGATGATTAAGGCCTTGTACGACGCAATGCCTGCCAAAATCAAAGCTGCACGCGAAAAACTGCAGCGTTCGCTGACACTCACTGAAAAAATCCTTTATGCCCACCTCAACGAGGAATCTCCTGTTGATAACTTTTCAAGAGGCAAAGATTATGTATTTTTCTCCCCCGACCGTGTGGCCATGCAAGACGCTACGGCACAGATGGCCCTTTTGCAGTTTATGACCTGCGGACGTCAGGTTGCCGCAGTACCCTCAACGGTTCATTGCGATCACCTTATTCAGGCAAAAGTAGGAGCGGAACAAGATTTGGCTGTTGCTATCGATGAAAATAAAGAAGTTTATGACTTTTTAAGTTCTGTTTCAAATAAATATGGCATCGGTTTCTGGAAACCCGGAGCTGGTATCATTCACCAGATTGTACTTGAGAATTATGCTTTCCCCGGCGGTATGATGATCGGAACCGATTCACACACTGTAAATGCAGGTGGTTTGGGTATGGTTGCTATCGGCATCGGCGGTGCTGATGCAGTGGATGTAATGGCTGGTTTGCCTTGGGAATTGAAAATGCCAAAATTGATTGGTGTTAAGCTTACAGGTAAACTCAATGGCTGGACCTCACCTAAAGATGTAATCCTTAAAGTAGCCGGAATTCTGACGGTTAAAGGCGGAACAGGCGCTATTGTAGAATATTTTGGTGAAGGTGCCATCAATATGTCTTGTACTGGTAAAGGTACAATTTGTAATATGGGTGCCGAAATTGGAGCGACAACCTCTACCTTCGGTTACGATGATTCCATGAGACGTTACCTCGAATCAACAGGAAGAGCCGATGTTGCAGCTATGGCAGAAGCTATCAAAGAACACCTTACAGGCGATACTGAGGTTTATGCCAACCCTGAAAAATATTTTGATCAGTTGATTGAAATTAACCTCGATGAATTAGAACCACACCTGAATGGTCCATTCACGCCAGATAAGGCCTGGACAATATCAGAATTTGCTAAAGCAGTTGCTGATAATGATTATCCTGTAAAGCTTTCTGTAGGTTTGATAGGTTCTTGTACCAATTCATCTTACGAAGATCTTGCCCGCGCAGCTTCCATAGCCAGACAGGCCAAAGCTAAAAATTTAAAAGTAAATGCAGAATTTACGATCACACCAGGTTCTGAACTCGTTCGCTACACTGCCGAGCGCGACGGACTACTCGATGTTTTTGAATCCATCGGTGGGGTAGTACTGGCCAATGCCTGCGGACCATGTATCGGTATGTGGGATCGTATGGGCGCCGAAAAGGAAGAGAAAAATGCCATCATTCACTCTTTCAACCGCAACTTTGCAAAACGTGCCGATGGAAATCCAAACACCATGGCATTTGTAGCATCGCCCGAGTTAGTAACTGCTATGACTATTGCAGGTGATATGAAATTCAATCCTTTGAAGGATACATTGATTAACCAAGATGGTGTGGCTGTTAAATTAGATCCACCAAGCGGCGAGGAACTTCCTCCAAGAGGTTTCGATGTGGAAGATGCCGGTTTCCAGGCACCTGCTCCCGATGGTTCTTCAGTTCAGGTAAAAGTTGAATCAAGCTCCGACCGTCTGCAACTACTCGAACCTTTCAAAGCAACCACTGCTGAAGAGTTGAATGGTATGCGTCTCCTCATCAAAGCCAAAGGCAAATGTACGACTGACCATATCTCCATGGCTGGTCCCTGGTTGAAATACCGCGGTCACCTCGAGAATATTTCACAAAACTGTTATATCGGTGCGGTGAACTATTTCAATGAGCAGACCAATAACGTAGCTAATTATACAAATGGTAATGCCGAATATATGAAGGTGCCAAGTTCTGCTATTGCTTATCAGAAAGCTGGTATTGCAACAGTAGTTTTTGGTGAAGATAATCTTGGAGAAGGTTCATCGCGCGAACATGCGGCAATGGAACCTCGTTTCTTAGGTGTTAAGGCAGTTATAGTTAAATCATTTGCCCGTATCCACGAAACCAACCTGAAAAAACAAGGTATGTTGGCTTTGACCTTTGTCAATCCGGCCGATTATGACCTGGTTCGTCAGGATGATGTCATCGATATCAATGGTTACGATAGCTTTGCACCTGCTAAGAACCTGACTATTGTCCTGCATCATGCCGATGGAACAAGCGACAGCTTCGAAGTAAAACATTCATACAACCAACAGCAGATTGAATGGGTGAAAGCCGGATCTGCACTGAATAAAATACGTGAAGAATTGGCAAAATAAGCCAATTGATTAAACCCTACAAGGCTCTCTCAATTGCGGGAGAGCCTTTTTTAGCTTAATAGATTATGCGATTGATAT
>JBIPOO010000404.1:0-2923 GCA_044379045.1 Saprospira sp. | reverse complement strand
AAGCAAGGTATAAATATGCTGTTCCGAATATTTTTCATTAGGAAAGATAGCTTCAGAAGCAGCCTTTTGCGCTAGCTTCTCATGATTAAAGTTGGAAGCAAAATCTAAAATAAAATCACAAAGTTTAATAAGCCCACTATGTTTATTATAAAAAGCTGCGTGAACATATTCCCTGAAACGAGTCATGTATTTTAAAATAAAATAAAGTTATCAAATTAAATTAGGATATTATTATTAAAACATCGACTAATAGTAGTTTTCATAAGTATAATTGGTAAATATAAAATTAGAATGTTTAAATATTGTGACTTTTTTTGATTGTTTTCTAGTGTTATTTTTGCGTCGTAAAATATTATTAAGTTATTCATATTTTCCAAATAACTTTCGGATGAGTATGAGTTGTAGCCTAAAATAACACTAATTTCAACAACAACTAAAATTTTAATCAATGACTAAACAAGGCAATAATGTGAATCCATTCACAAAAATTAGTAAGCGTGCATTTGTGGCTATTTTGTTTTTATCTTTTATGATATTTTCATCTTTGAATAATAATGTTTATTCCCAAAACACATACGTAGACATGATCTACGATGCCAAGGTGAAAAAAAGTCCAGCAAAGGATATAATTCCAAAAGCTGATAAATTAGCAGAGAATTTGACTTATGACGCTAATAACGCAAGTAATCGTCTATCTTTTGATACTCAAAAAAATGAATTTATAACAGACTACGATACACTAATTTCTTTGAAAGCAGAAATAAGTAAGAGAGATCCAAAATGGAAAACTAAAAAGATTGACGAATGTCTCACTTTGTGTAAACCGTCTTACGACAAATTCAAGACTGATAAAATTAATATATCCATGAATAAAAAGTTACTCGATCGGAATGACTTAGTAATTTACAAAATGGAAGAGAATTTTTATGAGGCCGCCAAAAATGGAGAACTTCTGTCATACTACAAAGGCGAGGGTAAATATACTTACAATTGGCAACAGATTATGGTAATTTGTGATTCTGTTGTTATGGCGAAAGAGTATCTGAGTAAAATGAAAGAAAATCATTCGACTTATTACCAAGAAAGGCTTTATTTCTTTAAAAAAGGGGATAATCCAAATTACAAAACTTGGATTAAAAATCTAGTGAGTAACATCAACACCCTAGCTGATTATAAAGATTTACCTGCAGATGCAAATGGGGAAAAGCGCTTAAGCCAATATACTAATTTAAGCAGAACGTTAAATAACATAGAGGCTTGTTTGTTGATTGAACCAAATAATGCTGAATTGAAAGCAGCTCAAACAAAGGTAGAGGCCTTGTATTCCAATGTTGGAAAGCACTTTGACAATATTGTGACAGGACCATTTCACAAAGCAAATTTGAACAAAGTGTTTCTTTCTGACCATATAATTACCTTAGGCACAGAAAGTGAGAAAGATTTTAAGACAAGTTTTAAAGGCGGAGAGACTATTTATGTTACTTACTATTTGCCAGAAAAACGTGAGGCAAAAAATGCAAGAAAGGAACAGATTTTCAACTCTAAAGATGGTCTTGCTAATACAGTGAAAATTTACCCAATAATTGAGAAGTATGGCAAGGATTCGGTTAGCGTGGTTCAATATGCTTTGGTTCCGGCAGCAGGAGCTGGGGATGATATTAAATTATCTCGTTTGGTTGAAGCTATGGAAAAATTA
This sequence comes from Saprospira sp., assembly GCA_044379045.1. Lineage (GTDB taxonomy): Bacteria > Bacteroidota > Bacteroidia > Chitinophagales > Saprospiraceae > Saprospira. The sequence goes on along the minus strand of JBIPOO010000404.1, from coordinate 1,227 downwards.
AATAGCCAAAAAGAGCCGAATGCACCCTATTGGTTACGTGTTTCAGATAATGTAGAAATTAAGTTTGATGTTACAATTAGTCCAACAGAGAACTACAAGCAAGCCTTAGCAGCAGTTAGAAAAGCAAAAACAAACACTGTGAATCTTCCAAAAACAGGTATGACAGATGCTCATGTTTCCGCTACCGTAAAAAAACAAATTGAAGAAATGACGGAAGAAGGTTATGAAGACATCACCGTTGTTAAAGTAATCATCCAAGCAAAGGAATGGAATGTTTATACGTATAGAAATACAGACGTAATAAAAAACAGAACCCTTCTTGAGGTTAATGCAATTTGTAGGGATTCAAAAGGTAAATGTTTTATTATGCCTGGTGACTTCTTTCAAAAAAGAGAAGGAGGTGTTTACAATACTGGATATTTTGAATTTTCTAATTTTTATGACGGCACAACGGACGGTCGTGTAGGAATTGATGAAGACAATCGTATTTACATCAATTGCAGTAAACTTTAATATCATTTCAATGAATAAAAAAGGTTGATCATTTTATTTTGGTCAACCTTTTTCATTTTAACGTGCTTTGCTTTTCAATTTTTACAATTAAGAAAAAATCAGATTATTGACCTCTGATAATTTTTCGTTCTATGTCTAAACCTTTGGGTTGGTTGTATAAAGAAAAAAAATGGAATAAACTAGGTATAAATAATATATTCACCGAACAAAGAACAGCATTTAAACAGTTGGATATATTAGAATTATCAAAAAAATCCGCACAATTCAGAGAGGACAAGAAATCATCTTTATATTTTCATACCGATGCCCAGATTGGAAGCTAATTTTTAATTCAATTACTAGCCTATCCTCCTGGTTTGCAAGTATGCGGCATCAATATTTAACTAACTTGCTATAGATTTGACAAGAGAAGAAAAAAATGCCTAAAGTAATCATTCCCGATACAAACTACTCTATAACATTTTACTACCCAACACAACCCTTTCCCCTCTTTACGCATCTATGCAGCAAAACAAGAATTTATGCGCTGTTTATTACTCTTTTTATTTTTGCCAATTTTGACCTTCGCGCAACGCGGCGGTGGTGGCGGTCTTGTCATCAACAATATCATCAGCAAGGACAAAATCCAGATCAGGGCTTTTCTGATGGAAGGCAAAAGCATGCATAACGAACTAGAAGATATAGTACAAAATGCAAAAATTACTATACCATCCT
>JBIPOO010000310.1:0-4457 GCA_044379045.1 Saprospira sp. | reverse complement strand
AGAAAATTTAGACATAAAAGATGTCTCTGTTGTGAGACTTTTGCTGGTACAGCAAAATAAAAAAATGATAATTGACCTTGTGGATATTCCTGGTGATAATCCAATGGGCAGAACAGATATGATGGATAGTCTGGAATTTATGGAAGGCTATTTTATTCACAACAGAGCATTTGATAAAACAAATAGCGGATTACAAAAAAGGGGGCTGACAAAATCGAATCTCAGCAAGCTTATAAATGCAGGACTTGCAAGTAAATCTGCAAAAATTCCAATGGATTTTCTGGAAGTACAAAACTTGACAGCCTCTTATCACAACTATAAAGCCGATTCTTATCTCAAAAAAAATGAGCTTGAAAAAGCTGCCACTGAACTCGAATTGGCAAAAAACAAATGCGGCATCAACTGCTGTCAAACAAATTTTCTATTGACCGATTATTACAGCAAAAAAGGAAAATATGAGCTGGCTATCGAGCATTTGAACAAGGCTATGAAATGCCGAAAATCGGTTTTTTATTATGAAGAGGACAACTATTACCAACGTGCCGAACTGCTGTTAAAAGCCGGGCGGACAAAAGAAGCCCTGAAAGATTATGACTATATTATAAAAACTTCCGAAAATCCTTTTCCGGCAATTACCCTTAAAGCATACAGCAGAACGGATCAAATGGATGAAAGTAAAAAGGCAATTGCTGAATTGGAAAAAATACTGGCCGAAGTTCCTGCCGAACATTTCAACGAAAGAATGCTGGCCTGGTCGGAATATTGCGAACTTTTTTACGCCCTTGGCAATGTTTATTATAAAAGCGCTAATAAGGAAAAAGCTGTCGAAAATTGGTACAAAGCCATGCTATTGGCTTACTCTAACAACAGTTCCAATGCGGTAGTACTTCAAATGGACAGCGTAATAAATGACAATCCAAAACTGACAAAAGCTTATATGGTTAGAGCCATCGCGAAATATCGCCGAGGTCCCTATCTGGGCTGGGGCGATGAAACCAAAGATGTGTTTCGCTCAGGATTGGAAGACATCAAAAAAGCAAAAGAACTTGGCTTAAACACCTATGAAGTCTATATCTATTCGGCACTGATACTTAGAGAGCTAAAAGAAAAAAACGAGGCCCTTGCACAAATTGAGCAGGCGATTGAACTAAACAGTACCGATGCCAGGGGCTATATCTGGCGCTACCATATCAGGCAGGACCTTGGCAAGGCAGCCTGGGGCAACAAAAACGACCCCGATATTTTAATGTTTGAAAAATTGAAAAAGGAATGGGTATTTGACCCAAAATAAATCAGGCATCGCAGTAATCTGCCCCGCCTTCCGAAATTCCGTAAACGTGCTGAAACTCAAAGCCACGATAGTTATTTTCAATATTTTGCAACACTTCCATAATAGCATCTTTCTCTCGCAAGGTGACTAATTCCTTGCGATAATCTTTGATGTTGGGAATGCCTCGAAAATAATTGGTATAATGACGGCGCATTTCAACAATGCCTAAGCTTTCGCCTTTCCAGCTGATGGAATGCAAGAGATGTTTGCGAGCCGCCTCTACCCTTTCTTCCAAAGTCGGTGGCGGCAATAATTCACCCGTTGCAAAGTAATGTTTAATCTCCCTAAAAATCCAGGGATAACCAATCGATGCTCGGCCAATCATGATCCCGTCCACGCCGTATTTGTATCTGAATTCTTTTGCTTTTTGCGGACTGTCAATATCGCCATTTCCAAAAATTGGCATTTTAATTCTTTGATTATTTTTTACCCTTTCGATATGTGACCAATCGGAATGTCCCTTATACATTTGGGCGCGGGTGCGTGCGTGAATACTAAGCGCTGCAACACCGATGTCTTGTAGCCTTTCCGCCACTTCGTCTATATTGATCGATTGATCATCCCAGCCCAAACGAGTTTTAACCGTAACAGGCAGATTTGTACTGTTAATAACAGCTTGTGTGAGGCGTATCATCAAATCGACATCTTTCAAAACGCCGGCTCCTGCTCCTTTACAGACCACTTTTTTTACCGGACAACCAAAGTTGATGTCCACTAAATCGGGATTCACTGTTGATACGATTTTGGATGACAATGCCATTGCTTCCTCGTCACCTCCAAAAATCTGTATGCCGATAGGCCTTTCTACCTCAAAAATATCCAGTTTTTTACGGCTTTTGATGGCATCGCGAATGAGTCCTTCAGAGGAGATAAACTCGGTGTACATCATATCACTTCCGTTTTCCTTGCACAAAAAACGAAAAGGCGGATCGCTGACATCCTCCATAGGTGCCAACAAAAGCGGAAACTCGCCAAGTGATATATCGCCGATTTTGACCATTGCCATATTTTTTGCAAAACTACAAAAAATTGAGCGATGTTTCAACTTTATTTCCGCATGACCGAAATCCTGAAAATTTTTCCATCCTTTACTTCGTAAATCAATACCAGTTCAATTGCTGTATCAGAGCCTCGGCGACCTACGATGTACTCATGGTCGATGACCTTATTATCGAAAACTATTCTTTTCAGAATTGTGGAATGAAGCTTGGGCGATACTTCGAATAGTTCTGTGTAAATTTTTCGGCAGGCCTCTGCCCCTTTCACGGTTTGTTTTTGACTGTCAAATTCATACATCTCGATTTCATCGCTGATATAGGACATAAAGGATTCAATATCCCTGTTATTGTAAGCATCGAGATTTGACTGAACAACGCTTTCAACATTATTATTTTGTGCATGAAGCATATTACAAAGGATTGACAGTAAAAAAATTATAAAAAATGTGCCTTTTCTCATAGTTAAAATTTGTATTCACATTAAACGCCTTTTATGAAATTTAGTTTGTATGAAAAGAAACCTTTAAACACAAATATTTTTCAATAAGCGGCAATTTTACAGCTTTTTGCTATTTTGCAAAGGTTTTATTAAAATAATCATCATTAAGTATATGAAAAAATCGACTCTTTTAATTTTTGTCTTTTTAGTTTTTGTAAATTATGCAAAAGCAACCGAGGGAATGTGGATTCCTTCGCTCATCAATATGTTTTATTCCGACATGAAAACCAATGGATTAAAACTAAAACCTGAAGATATTTATGCGACCAATAAATCGAGCCTGAAAGACGCAATTGTTCAGTTCGATGGTGGCTGTACCGCCGAAATCGTCTCCTCCGAAGGTCTGCTCCTTACCAATCACCATTGTGGATACGATGCCATTCAAAAACTTTCCTCACTGGAAAAAGATTATTTAAAAAATGGTTTTTGGGCAAAAAATAAATCGGAAGAACTGGCCTGTCCCTGGATGTATGTAACCTTTGTGAAGGAAATTCGTGAAGTAACCAAAGAGGTTCTAGCCGGTGTAAAACCCGAAATGACTGTTGCCGAAAGGAATGCCCTAATCAAAAAAAATGTTGCTGAAATTGAGAAAAAAGCAGCAATATCGGGCAATATCAAAGCTAAAATAAAGCCTTTTAACAATAACAACCAGTACTTTATGTTGGTAACGGAAGATTTTAACGACATCAGACTCGTTGGAACTCCGCCCAATGCCATCGGAAAATTTGGCGGTGATACCGATAACTGGGTTTGGCCACGTCATACTGGCGATTTTTCAGTTTTCAGAATTTATGCCAATAAAGACAATAAATCTGTCGAATACAAGCAAGACAATCAACCATTCAAGCCTGCTCATTTTCTACCAATCAGCGTCAAGCCCAGAAAGGTTGGAGATTTTACCATGGTGTACGGTTTCCCTGGCAGAACCGACCAACACTACTGTTCAGAGAAAATCAGATTCTATCAGGAAATTGAGCGTCCCGCAAGAATTGCCATGCGTACGGCCACCATGGATCAGATGAAACCTGCCATGAATGAAAATGATGAAATTCGCATCAAATACTCTGCTAAACAGGCCAGTATAGCCAATGCCTGGAAAAAATGGATTGGTCAAATTGGCGGTTTGAAAGCACTGAATGCTGTTGCAAAAAAGCAAGCATGGGAAGCAGAATATAATACTAAATCGACATCCGAACCTGCTTGGAAAGCTCGTTATGGCAATGTCATCAACGATATGAACACGCTGACAAAATCTGCTTCGAAATTTGAATTTGGCAGGGCCATGTTCACCGAGTATTTTTATTATGGCCCCGAATTTATCAATTTCTGTTTCGGTTTTAACAATCTACTCAACAATTATGAGAAGCTGCAAAAAGAACAGAAATTAACTGATGAAATTAACAAATTAAAAGAATCGGCAGATGCCTTTTTCAAAGATTATGACAATGGTCTTGACTTTAAAATTATGAAAGTCACTACTCCGCTCTACATAAAATATAGCGACCCCAAAATGCTTCCTTTAGGCTTCAAAGAAAACTGGGAGAAAAATGCCGAAAATATTTTCAAAAATTCTCTGATGCTGCAGCCCGAGAAGTTGAACAATACGCTTTCAAATTTAACTCCCGAGGCA
>JBIPOO010000195.1:0-7397 GCA_044379045.1 Saprospira sp. | reverse complement strand
CAAAGGCTGAACGATACTATAATAAAACTTGAAAGAAAATCGGCACTGAGGAGTCTAAAACACTGTGAAGGCATGGTCGATTTTTGTTCAAATGACTATCTTGGCCTTTCTGTATCGAAAGAACTTCATGAACATGTATTGGAATCCTTTAGCCAAATCGGAAAATCGGGCTCGGGTGGCTCACGTTTGCTGAGCGGCAATCATCCGTTGATGGAAAATCTTGAAATTCAGTTAAAGGATTTTCATCAGGCTGAATCGGCTTTGCTTTTTAATTCGGGATACGATGCTAATTTGAGTATTTTTGGCTGCATTCTCCAAAGAGGTGACCTTATACTTTACGATAGCCTTGTACATGCGAGTATTCACGATGGAATGCGCATCGGCAAAGCCGAAACAAAGGCTTTCAAGCACAATGACTGTGAAGCTTTGAAGCAATTGCTCGAGGCTAACAGTTCGATATATGGACAAATTTTTGTAGCCGTGGAATCCTTGTATTCTATGGATGGCGACCTAGCACCTTTAACGGAAATTGCAGACTTGTGTCAAAAATTCAGCGCAGCGCTTATTGTCGATGAAGCCCACGCTACGGGCGTCTTTGGACATAATGGGGTTGGCCGTGTGCAGGAACTCCATTTGCAAAATAAAGTTTTTGCGCGTTTGCATACTTTTGGCAAAGCAATTGGTGGACATGGCGCAGTAGTTTTGGGTTCAGATGTGCTCAAACAATACCTCATCAATTTTGCCCGTCCTTTAATTTTTTCAACTGCATTGTCACTTTACGACATTGTCCATACAACTGAAGCTTATCGCCTGCTAAAAGAAAATGGAACACAACTAATCCATTCACTACACAATAAGATTCAATTTTTCAGATCTGAAATTGAAAAAATACATCATAAATATTCCATTTTGGATTCTATTTCGCCTATTCAGGGAATCATTATTCCTGGCAATGAGCAAGTCATAAAAATTGCTAAAAACATTCAGGAAAATGGTTTCGATGTCAGAGCAATCCGGTATCCAAGCGTTGCTGCAGGTACTGAAAGATTACGAATATGTCTGCACAACTTCAATAGCGAAGCAGAAATCTCTAATTTGATTAAGCTTCTGCAATGATATCTTCACTTTTTTATTGTTCAAATTCGAATTGAACTAAAACTTTTATAACTTGCAATTCATTTCAAATTAAAATTAAACTGCCTATGTCTATCATCAACGAAGGTTCTGAACAGTTCTTATCAAAATATTTGAATAATACGGCGCCTACTGGCTTCGAAATGCCGGGGCAACAACTCTGGCTCGATTATATCAGACCTTATATTCACGACTATAAAGTCGATAACTATGGGACTGTTTACGGAATTATCAATCCGGAATCGGATTACAGAGTGGTCATCGAAGCGCATGCCGATGAGATTGGCTGGTATGTAAATCATATTTCAAAAGACGGTTTTATCCGTGTGATCCGAAACGGAGGTTCCGATGTTGTTATTACACCCTCAATGCGGGTAAATATTCATACCGCTAAAGGTATGGTACGTGGAGTTTTTGGCTGGCCTGCTATACATGTACGCCAGGGATCAGATGTAAATCTGGCACCTACGCTGGATAATATTTTCATCGACATTGGAGCAGACAGTAAGGACGAGGTTGAGGCTATGGGCATTCATGTAGGTTGTGTCATCACCTTCGATGATGGATTCGAAATTATCAATAACCGTTACTATACAGGCCGTGCTCTGGATAACCGTATTGGTGGATTCTGTATAGCTGAAGTAGCTCGCCTACTGCATGAAAACAATATCAAATTGCCTTTTGGATTGTACATTGTCAACTCTGTACAGGAAGAGGTTGGTCTTCGCGGTGCAGAAATGGTAACCGACAGCATCAAACCACATGTTGCCATTATTACCGATGTTTCGCACAATACCAATACACCACTGATGAAGGCTGAAAAACTCGGCGATATCAAAGGCGGTGCAGGACCCGATTTGACTGTTGCTCCAGCTGTTCACAATAACCTGCTTCGCATGATTATAGAAACTGCGCGAGAAAAAGGAATTCCTTATCAAATGAGTGCGTCCTCCAGAGTTACCGGAACAGATACAGATGCTTTTGCCTATTCAAACGGAGGTGTTCCATCTGCGCTGATTTCATTGCCCTTAAAATATATGCATACTACAGTAGAAATGGCACACAAGGCTGATGTTGAAAATGTGATTCGCCTCATATATGAAACGATTCAGAAAATAGAATACAAGAAAGATTTCCGATACTTTAGCTGATAATCGAAAATGCAGCAAATCTGAGTTGATTTGCTGCATTTTAATTTTTATTTCCATTCGTGTGGTTCTAACAATGATCTCAGATCAGTAAGCTGCTCGGCTTCTCCAATTCGTCTACGTTCCCGGTACCAGATAAAACCAAGCGTTCCCAATAAAATATAAGGAAATCCAAGCATGTATACGATACCTGCATTCAATCCTTTTGCTTTTGTTCCCCCTGACTTTAAATCAGCTTCTGCTGACATACGACACATCGGGCATTGTGCATTAAGCTGGCCGCTCGAGGATATTAAAATTGCCCATAAAAGAATTTTTAGGATACTACTTTTCATAATATTATGTTTTATTGATAGTAAGGCGCTATCATTAAATAGCACAAAACACCGGTTATACTTACATAGAGCCAAACAGGATAACTAATTTTGACAAGTCTCTTATGTTTATCAATTTGTCCACTATATCCGTACAAAAAAGCAAATAATACCATTGGTGCCTGTACAGCCGCTAAAATTATATGACTGATAAGCAAGGGATAGTACAAGTATCCCATTGTGCCGCCATATTTTGTTGAATCGGTTATGATATGATAAAAAACATAAAGCAACAAAAACAGCAGTGATATAGCCATTGCGAAGTAAATCAGCCTGCTGTGCATTCTGATATTCTTTTGCTTAACGGCGATCAGAGCGGCGATGAGCGTTACAGCTGAAATGCTGTTTAAAATTGCATTGATCATTGGCAACAAATGTGGGTCGAAGGGTAAGTCAACCTTTAATTTTACACCAAATAAGACCACTACTACCAGTGGTAGCGCAATAGATATGATCGTTATTGTACGATTCAATTTTTTGAGTTGTTCTTCGCTAAGGGTCGACATCTTTATTGGTACAAATCTTTTTCTCTTTTATATTTTATTTTTTTTCGGTCCTCTTTAGCTGGTAGCAACATGGTTGAATGCCGCATGAGATTATTAACATCATCTTTCTTTGAAGCATCGTAATAGTTGGCTATAATACCTTTCCTATCAGCTAGAACAAGTGTTTTCAGAACTTTTGCACTATCAACCTTTAATTGCTTGACAAAAGTATACATATCGTCTTTTGATACTAAAATCTCCCAACTTGATGTATCGGGTTTGTATTTGTCAATTAGTTTCTTTAAAGAATCTAAAGGTTCATCGTTCAAGACATAAGTTAAAAGCTGAACCCTTTTAGTTTTTTTTGCAAATTCTTTTTGAATACGTTTCATCTCATACCAAACTGAGTCGCAATCTTTACAATTTTTATCAAAGAACTGTATAATCAGAATTTTGTCTTTGTATGAAGTTACGTTAGTCTCTTTATTTTTATAAAGCGATAAGAAATCTGCTGAGGGAATTCGTAAAGAATCTTTATAAAACTTCATCTCTGCTTTCAGTTTCTTATTGGCTTTGAGTCCAGAACTGGAAAGGTAAACTGTTAAAAGCGGAAAAATAACTAGTAAGGGAAATATTACGAAAGAAAAAATTCTAAAAATTAGTTTCTTTTGTGACTTAGTATTGATATTGCTTTCAGAATTATTCATTAATTGAACGGTTGGTAATTACTATATAATGCCTAATAGCGCATTTTGTTTAAAATTGTTTTCAAAAGGTACAAAGATAAAACCCTTAAATGAATAAATCAAAAAGCGTCTGAGAATATCCCAGACGCTCACAAAATTATGTAGTAACTTTTAAAGAAAACTAATTTCTGTTGAGATATATTCTTTAGGTTGTATCAAGGAAGTTTTTTTGTCTTTCGGTTCCTTCTGACTTTCTTTATTTTTATCGTTTACGTAGTTTTGATTATTGTTCCAAGATTTACCTTCCCAAAGAAAAGCTGTAATTGCCCAGATAAAAAGTAACATAGGTAGTACTACAGAAGCTGCCATACCTTTTGTCTCATGTCCAAGGTGCATAAAGATACTAACAATATAATATGCCTTGTACAAAGAAAATAATATCATTAGAGGTACCATCAGAATGATTTTCGGTAATTTAAAACCTTCTATAATGTGTCCGTTTCCAATTAAGGCAATACCTACTTCAATGAAAGTTACAATCAAAAGAATAATAAAACCTTTTACGGCAATTCCTAAATCTTCTTTGACGGTTGTATGATGTCCCATTTTATAAACAGTTTACTAATTTTTAAAATTATTATAGCAGGTAGAATGCAAGGAATACAAATACCCAAACAAGGTCAACAAAGTGCCAGTAAAGACCAACTTTTTCGACCATTTCATATCCATTTTTTCTGGCTACATAAGTACCATTCCAAGATTGTATAGCAATAATTAAAAGGAATACAACACCTGATAATACGTGGAAACCATGAAACCCGGTAATAAAAAAGAAAAGTGTTCCAAAGGATTTTGGTCCATATTGTTCTGCTTTTACAACACCTTCATCGGTTTTGTATGCGCCAGGAGCATAATCATGAAAATGATGACTATATGTTATGAGATAAGGAGTAGATTTCTCGATCTCCATTTTTGCAGGGAGCTTATCTTCATGATCTCTCTTTTCAAAGTACTTGTTACCATCCTTATCTTTAAAATAATAAGTATCGTGTTCAGCTACTTTCTCTTTTGTCCAACCTTTTGCAGCAGCTTCTTTCTCAAGTTCTGCAAATGTTAGATATTTTCCTTTTTCAACATGTGCTGAAAATGGATTGATGTGTACGTTCATACCCTCAGTGTACATAAGATTTGTCCATTCCCAAGCCTGACAGCCTAAAAACACAGCACCACCAAATACTGTTATGATTAACCAATTTATAACTCCATTTTTATTTTCTCTTTTACCTTCCTGAACTGCACGTAATACAGTAACAGAACTAACGATAAGAACAAAAGTCATAAATGTTACAAAAATAAGCGGGGCATGTGAAATGCCAAATGGAGCAGTTTGAAAAACAAAATCCGGAACAGGCCATGTATCCATACTAAATCTCAAAGCTCCATAAGCAATCAGAAAACCACCAAAAGTAAAAGCATCTGATAATAGGAAATACCACATCATGAGTTTACCGTAACTAGCGCGGAAAGGTTCTACACCACCACCCCATAGATCTTTGTCGTTTGCTTCGTGTGAGTGGCCGTGCTCATGTTCCTGTGTTTCGATTACAGTCTCGTTTGCCATTGTAAATCAATTTATTATTTAACGAAAGAATTATTGTTGTATGATTAAAAACACTAATAGGTATACCCAAAGCAAATCGACAAAATGCCAGTAGGTAAAAGTTAGTTCTAATTTTAAAGTTCTTTTGTCACTTGGATAATCAAATCTTTTGAGAATTATACCTACCATGGTAACAACTAGTGCAGCAATACCACCTATGACGTGAAGTATGTGTGCGTATGTTATGAGATAGAAAAATGAACTAGATTGGTTAGTCGATATGCTAATATCCATTCTGTGTAAACTTTGCCATCCTAAATATTGAAGCATTACAAAAAGAAAACCTAAGGTAAAACCACTGTAGAAAAGAATTTTAAAAAGTTTAGTATTTGCTTCAAGGTATGCTTTTTTCGACAAATAAAAACATAAACTGCTGAGCAAAATAATAACAGTGCTTACATAAAATTCTACAGGTAAAGGAAATGATAACCAATTCCCTGCGGATTTTCTTACGATGTATGCGCTTGTAAAAGCAGAAAAAAACATAATCATGCTGACTATAGCCATCCAAAGTGCAAACTTTTTTGGATGAATCCTTTTCAACTTCACATCTGCTACAGTACTCATATTTTAAATTTTATCAGCCATTAGTGCAATAAAAACAATTACCTGATATAAAAGAGATGCTAACATCAATTTTTTAGCAGCTTCTTTAGTGGTTTTAAGGTATAATACAACGGCAAACCACAAAAACATAAATCCTGAAACTAACATAATCACACAAGCTATGAGACCAGAAATTCCTAAATACAAAGGCATAAAACTGATACATAACAGACAAATAACATAAAATATAATTTGTAAAGCAGAACCTTTGTTTCTCCCATCTTTTTTCAAACTTGGAAGAAGATAAAAATTTGCTTTTGCATAGTCATCATATACCAACCATGCAATAGCCCAAAAATGAGGGAACTGCCAAATGAATTGTAAGGTAAATAAAAATACGGCTTCTGTTTCAAGAACCCCATTTGGAGTAGCTGCAACCCAACCAATAGCCATAGGTAAAGCACCAGGAACTGCACCAATCCAAACCGCAGCTGGAGATACTCTTTTCATTGGAGTATATATGAAAGCATAGCAAACAAGTGATAAAGCTCCGAGAACAGCAGTAAGCGCATTGAAACTGGCAAGTATTAAAATTCCGGCTACACCTGATAAACCAGCAATAAGAACTGCTTCAGATATTTCCATTCTTCCTGCCGGTAAAGGGCGATTTAAAGTGCGTTGCATTAATTTATCGGTTTCTTTCTCTAAAACCTGATTTAATGTATTTGCAGAAGCAGTTACTAGAAAGCCACCTATTCCCAAAAGAAATAACCCTTGAAAGTTAAATGTTCCTACACCAAGGTAGTACGCAGTACAGGCAGAAAAAACAACCGATAAAGCAAGGCGAAATTTTACCAAAGCCTGTAAGTCTTTGATTCTTTGACCAAAACCGGTCGCTTTATCGGATGTTATATAGGGTTTCAAAACAAAAAACCTTATGATTAAATTATAGAATTCTTTAAATAATAACTAACTAATGTCCACCACCACCATCTACTTCACCATCAGCTAATGGTTCAGTTTGAGGTACAAATTCACGATCAGGATAACGGCTAAGGTCATAAGGCCAACGGTGAACATGAGGTATATCGCCTTCCCAGTTGCCGTGACCAGCTTTGATAGGTGCAGTCCATTCAAGGGTAGTTGCTCCCCAAGGGTTCATATCAGTTTGTTTTTTTCCTCTATAAATAGAATAGAAAAAGTTAATAACAAAGAGAATTTGAAGGAAGAAAACGACAATCGCAGCTACAGTAATAAATTGATTCATAGCATCAAACTGATCGAATGCCTGAAAAGTATCAAAACTGTAATAACGACGAGGTACACCAGCCATACCTTGATAGTGCATAGGACCAAATATAGCA
>JBIPOO010000194.1:0-7405 GCA_044379045.1 Saprospira sp. | reverse complement strand
ATGACCGTTTTATTTTTTGGACTTACAGTTGCTTCTGTTTTGCAGAAAATGTCGCTTGTCATTTCGGTGCCCTTTGCCATTATTGCCTTTTCCGAGCCTGCTACACCTATGAAGATTAGCGGAGTACTTTTGGCTATGGGGGCAGTGGTACTTAGCAATTGGCCATCAAAAAAAGAAATAGTTTCGAACAAAGAACAGAAAAAAGATGAAAACAAGGATGGATCAGGATTCTTAGTATGGTTTTTTCCGCTCTATGCTTTTTTGGTTAGTGGGGCAATTGAATGCGGACTTCAATATGTTCAAAACTCAGTGATTGACAGCTCGGGCAACGATTCTGCCGAGTTCAGCACAGGTATTTTTGCCTCGGCGGCAATTATTGGTTCCTTTTTCATATTGTTACAATCGATACGTTTAAAACAAAAATTTGCAATTAAAAATTTAATAGCTGGAATTTTTTTGGGGGTTCCTAATTATTTTTCAATTTACTTTTTGCTGAAAGCTTTCGATACACTTGGGGATAAATCGGTCGTACTTCCTGTGAACAATATTTCCATTGTCGCTATTTCTGCTTTGTTGGGTGTTTTAATTTTTAGTGAAAAACTTTCCAAACTAAATTGGGTAGGGGTGGCGCTGTCGGCTATTGCTATTGCAGCTATCAGTATCAGATTTTAAAAAACTTATCTTAGGATGAAATATTTTTATTTGACACTTTTACTTGTATATTCTACTGTTTCCTTCTCACAGTTTTATGCCGAGGGAGGCTATGAATTATCATTTCTAAAACAAAAAGAGACCAATCGAATTATTTCGGAATTCAACGATAGGGAAGGACACAATCTGGCCGATTTCAAAACACTATCCGGATATCGCTTCGGTTTTGGCAAGTACGGTCGTTTTACCAATATGGCAATCAGCTTTGGCAATATTTCCAAAAAACAGCTGAGTAAAAATCCGGCTATCCTCAAAGAAACTGCCGAGGTGATAGTAAACTGTTTTTCATTCGACGCATCTGTTGCTTACAGACCTTTGAAATCGGAGTTTTTTAGTCTTGGAGGGGCCTTGCATTTTGGTCAGGTTCGATACCGATATTCCTTTGGAGGAGATTACAGGGTGCCAATTGCTCAATACGGAATTTGGGCTGAAATCTTTGCTGATCTTGCATTTAAATTCAGGTTTTTGCTTAAAAAAGAATCGAGAGACGAACAGTTTTACATATTCAAAATAAGACCCTTTTACAGGCTACACAGCAGTTACGACCTTCAAAAATTTCAACAGGATTTTAACAACGACAATCTGGTAATCTCTGGAGAGCGCATGCAGCCCCTTAATAATTTTGGATTGAGAATTAGTCTTGTAATACCATTCTTAAATCAAATCGAAAAAGATTATTACAAAAAAGGTGGTAAGCTCGATCAGGAAAAATTGAAAAAGAAAATGGAGCGCATGGAAAAACAGGCTCCCAAATTCTAAATTTATGCCCAATCCTTTTGTGGAAATCATCTCAGGTTTCCGTAAAGTTGAAAAACACATTGTATCGCTCATTATTGCGGTTTTTTTTATTCAGTTGGTCGATGCGGCATTTTTTATGCTCTTCAATTACTATTTGAGAGATTTAGGCTACAGCGACAGTGAAATTGCTAACATAACAGCTTTTCGTTATGTTGCAATTATGGTATTGGCCTTACCGCTGGGTGTTTATATTAAAGGACGTAGACTGATTCCATTTTTTCGAATTTCATCCATTGCACTGCCAATTGTTTCTTTTTTGGTGATTTTTGCTGTTGAATACAAATTTCAGCCAGGTATTATGGTCGGTATGATCTTGTATGGCGTACTTAGACTGATGCTGCAGGTTTGTGCCATGCCATTTATTATATTAAATGCTAAAAAGGAAACACATTCAGAAGCAATTTCCCTTTATTTTCAGACTTTCAGTATCTCGGTTTTTGCATCAGGGCTTATCAATTACCTTTTGGCCGGGTTTGCGCCGGAAATATTCACTGAAAAACTCATGTTGCAAATATTTGCCCTAACTGCATTATTAGGTTCTATTTTTGTTTTCCGCATCAAAATTGAAGAGCCGCTCAGTGAACAGGTCAAAATTAAAAATATTTTTAAATCCTACGATTGGAGGCTGATATTGAATGCACTTATTCCGACAATTCTTATAGCTGTGGGTGCAGGTTTTACCATTCCCTTTATCAATCTTTTCTTTCAATCGGTACACGGAGTCGATTCCAGGGATTTTTCCATCATTGGATCGCTCAGTTTTGTTTTGGTTGCAGCAATGCTGCTGTTTATTCCTTTTATACAACGCCATTACGGATACAGGACATCCATTGTTACCTTTCAGGGATTAGCGATTCTGGCGCTTTTCGTCATGGCAAGCACAGAATGGTTTCGAAATTACAGCTTTGCCCTGCCCATTGCCATAACTGCTTATTTATTGAGACAGCCACTTATGAATGTTGCAGGCCCTTCCACATCCGAACTCAGCCTGAATTATGTGGGGGAGCGCAATCAGGAGATTCTCAGTGCGTTGCAGGCGGCTGTATGGTCGGGTAGTTGGTTTATTAGTTCTCTGCTATTTGGTTGGATGCGCAATCTCGACATTAGCTACGTTAATATCTTCATGATAACGGTAATTCTTTACATCATTGCTACGGTCTGGTATGTAAAGTTGATTTCAGCCTTTGAATCATTAAAAAAAAGTTGATATATATCACTCCTTGACATAGGTCATTATTCTTTTTTATGAGCGGAACTATCTTTGTTCCGACCTAAGATATAAACAATATTTTCTCATAAAAAAAAGGCTAGTGAAATGACAAGAGCTAATTTAAGACCTGGAGCCTGGAATTATTTAATTTTGGCAGTAACATTATTTTGTGCAGCACAAATTCGCGCCCAATGCGATACTGTGTATGTCGATTTATCCATTTACCCACCCGATTACAGTTTTTCACTAAACGATCTGTCCAGAAATGGACAATGTTGCGGTGCGAGAGCATCGGATGAGTGTTTGAATTTTGTAATCACACTTAATCCAAATTCTGCTGCAATTCGATTTTTTCAGACAACTTCACCTGCGGGTGGTTCCGAAACCTGGCAGCTAAATTGTGGTACAGAGTATAATTATCGCGATACTGCTTGTATTTCAGGCACAGGTCCTCATCGGATAACTTTTTGTAAACCCGGAACAAATGCAGATGATTACGTAATTGTTGCCATTGCCCGTCCAACAGTGCCACCGTCCGACTCCGCAAGAATTGGTTGTACCGAACAGTTGGATGTTTATGGAATGAAACCCGGATCTATTACCTGGAATTCTATTACTGGTGGTTCGGGACTTTATAATTCCTATCTCAGCAGTACAACTATCAGAAATCCAATTTTTACGCCGAATGATACCTTGGCGCTGCCTTATGTTGACTATCTCGTATGCGGTTCTCCCTTCGATGCTGTGGCCAGTTGTGGGTATTCATTCACCTGCGATACCATGAGAATTTATGTCTTCGATAGTCTCACAGCAACATTCAATCCTACAGCACCTTCTTTCTGTAATACAGGACCCGGCAGTGGCGTAAATGTTACTGTTACTGCAAATGGAGGTTTGCCTGGATATAACTACGAATGGCATCTGGGAAGCGGTTCAAATATCATTGACAATGATAGTGTAGTTTTTGCCAACACCAGGAATACCTATAATGTCTATATAACAGACAGGTTAACCGGACCGGGCTGCCCTCCGCTCAGCTTTGGGGTGCCGGTCGATTCATTTGGTAATTCAACAGTTACAGCTTCAAATGATACAACGCTCTGTGCTACAAGCCCGGTCGCATTGTTGACAGCATCTTACGCCAATGCTTCGGGTATAGTATGGTCGGGTGGTTTGGGTGCTTTTACTCCCAATAATACCTCCAGCCCTATTATTTATACCCCAACTGCAGCAGAAATCGCAACTGGTCATGTCGATATATATGTGCAGGTTAGCGGAATAGGGTCAGGATGTACCCTCGATAGGGATACTGTAAGAATCAGTTTTGTTGACAGTATTTCGGTAAGCATCAGTTCTACGGCCATCAGCTGTTTTAGTGATCTTTCCACCCTGCATGCAAGTGTTGACAGTGGCGGAATTGGGCCATTCACTTATCAGTGGAACAATGGGGTGAATTCCCAAAATAATGCCGTGGCTCCCGGAACGTATTCTGTCATAGTTACAGATGCGTCTGGTTTGTCCTGCAAAGGCAGAGCAAGTATTTCAGTATTCGATCCCATTGCATTGGATGTTGTTATGAGCAGTTTAGCCGAATCGTCTCCTGGAAGCTGTGATGGTTCCGCAACGGTTTCAGTTACCGGAGGTGCAATGCCATACAGTTATTTATGGTCCGGCGGACAAACTGCAACAACTGCAACTGCTTTATGTTATGGAGTGCATGAGGTAACCGTTACCGACAACAACGGTTGTACTATTGTCGGTTCGGTAGTGGTAAATAATGTAAACTGTAATTCTTTGTTAGTTACAGTTGCAAGCAGCACTGTATTATGTTATGGTGACTCATCGGCCGCTCTGAATGTAGTTGTTTCTGGTGGCACGCCTGATTATAGCTATCTATGGAATACCAGATCTACAAATGACACTATCACGGGACTGGGCGCAGGTGCCTATACCGTCACTGTAGTCGATGCACTTGGCTGTATACAATTGGCTGTAGCTGAGGTAATTCAACCGCCAAGGCTGAATAACTTCTTTTCGCAGTTGAACGTAACTTCAATTGGAGGTAATAATGGTCAGGCCACTGCAAATGTAGCAGGCGGCAGTCCATCTTATGCCTATCTTTGGAGTAATGGACAGACTACAATAACAGCTACAGGACTTTCAGTCGGGCCTGCACCGCTGAGTGGAAAAATGTACTATGTTACGATTTCTGATGCCAATGGTTGTCAGCTTCGGGACAGTGTTTATATCACACAGCCACCCTGCAATGGTTTGGTTTTGGGTGTTAATATAACACATGATATTCAATGCTTCGGCGATACGGATGCCGCCGCAACTGTTTATGCTATTGGCGGACAGCCTGGATATACTTATAGTTGGATACCCGGTGGTTATACGACTGCTTCGGCAACTGCCTTGGGTTCTGGTCCTTACACGGTTACAGTTGAAGATGCAAACAGGTGTGTTCAATATCTGGATTTCGAACTATATTCGCCTCAGCAGCTAAATGTTGTATTAACTCCAAATGCAGTTTCCTGTAATGGTTTGGAGAATGGCACAATAGAAACAACTGTAACTGGCGGTACATACCCTTATTATTTCAATTGGTCAAATGGTTCAAATGCTGAAGATTTGGCTTATTTGGAATCGGGCAGCTATACTGTTACAGTTACAGATGCCAATGGCTGTTCTTTCACTAAATCTACATCAATTACACAACCCGATCCAATAGATTTGGAATCATTTATTACCAATGTGCTTTGTTTTGGCGATAGTACAGGTGCTATAAGTATCTCTCCCACGGGAGGTGTTATGCCTTATGCGTTCCAATGGTCGAATGGTAGCTCAGCTCAAAATCTGATTAATCTTTCGGCAGGGGCCTATCAGCTCAGATTTATCGATGCAAATAACTGTAGAGATTCAATTATTTTGGATGTAAGCAGCCCCGATAGCCTGAGTGTGGATTCAGTTAATATTCTTTGCCCTCTAGGTGGAGCAAATGTAGCTGACATTATAATTCATGCGAGTGGAGGAGTTGGACCTTATGCATACTCAGTAAACAATGGATCCGTTTTTGGAACTGTTGGAGATTCAACTTTCACCGTTACAACAGGTCAGAGTCATGCTATTAAAATACTCGATCAGAATGGTTGTGTTGCTGACGCCGCATTCAATGCACTAATCCCGGCAACGGTCAGGATTGATTCCATAAATTTCAATCCTTGCTACCCTGCAGGTACTACAAGTACTAATGTACAGTTTTTTGTAAGTGGTGGAACAGGTCCTCAATACCAGGTTTCTGTCGATTCGGGAGCAACTTTTGCAGTTGCCGGACAATATAACCTTACATTAGCAACGGGTCGCAGTTACAGCGTGGTAGTTCGCGATAGTCTGGGTTGCCTTTCCGATACTAGTTTAATCGTGCTTCCAACTCCTTTCGATGCTACTAACACAGTAAGCAATTATAATGGATATGGCGTAAGCTGCCTTGGCTACAGCGATGGCGGGATAAATGTAAGTGTAGTCGGTGGGGCAGTTCCATATGCCTACCAATGGTCGACTGGCCAAATAACTCAGGATTTGAATAATATTCCTGCAGGTACTTACAGTTTGACGATCACAGATGCGAACGGCTGTAAATTAACAGAAACTGCTACAGTAACAGAACCATCAGGTGTAACTGTATCGGCTTCCGTTACTTCAAATTACAGTGGATCGCAAATTACTTGTAATGGAGCGGCGGATGGTGCAGTAACTGTTTCTGCAATTGGTGGCACAGGAATCTATTCTTACCTCTGGTCCAACGGAAGAACTACAGTCAATAATACCGGCCTGAGTGCAGGCAACTATCGTGTAACTGTAAATGACGGAAACAGTTGTCCTGCAATTGCTTCGGTAACGCTAATTCAGCCCTCTGCTGTCACAGCAACAGTTTCCTCTTCGGTCAGCGTCAGCTGTTTCGGACAGGCAACTGGAACTGCCACGGCATCAGGTTCGGGCGGAACAGGTACTTATACTTATCTTTGGAATAGCATTCCAAGTCAAAGCTTAGCTACAGCATCGGCTTTGGCCGCAGGTACTTACCGCGTTACAGTTTCCGATGTCAATAGTTGTACAGCAACAGCAAATGTAACTATCACACAACCTGTAAGTGCTGTAAGTGTAACAGCATCAGTCAGTTCAAACTACAACGGTGCACAAATTACTTGTAATGGCGCTTCGAATGGAGCAGCAACAGCATCAGGTAATGGTGGAACAGGTGTCTTTACTTATCTTTGGAGCAACGGACAAAGCGCTGCAATAGCTACAGGACTTTCAGCCGGTACCTACCAAGTTACTGCTACCGATGTCAATGGTTGTTCGGTCAGCAATTCAGTAACCCTCACTCAACCATCAGCAGTAACTGCCACGGTTTCCTCTTCGGTCAGCGTCAGCTGTTTCGGACAGGCAACTGGAACTGCCACAGCAGCAGGTTCGGGTGGAACGGGTACTTATACTTATCTATGGAATACTATTCCAAGTCAAAGCTTAGCTACAGCATCGGCTTTGGCCGCAGGTAATTACCGCGTTACAGTTTCCGATGTCAATAGTTGTACAGCAACAGCAAATGTAACTATCACACAACCTGTAAGTGCTGTAAGTGTAACAGCATCAGTCAGTTCAAACTACAACGGTGCACAAATTACT
>JBIPOO010000193.1:0-7434 GCA_044379045.1 Saprospira sp. | reverse complement strand
GTAATTACCTCATTGCGCGCAAACACTTTACCTCGGGCCGTTCGCTCGGTGCTGGCGAAATGTGGATGTACCATATCAGCGGCGGCAGTGGCATTCAGCTCACCACCAAAAAGAACGACCAACAAGATGTAAATGAGCCAACTGTGAGCAAAGACGGGAAATACCTCTATTTCTGCGAAGACATGTACCCGGGCGGTTATTTTCAATACAACAAAGACCCCAATAATCAGATTTATGCCATCCGACGCTATGAATTTGAAAGCGGAGAATTGACCGATGTAACAGGTGGTCCTGGCGGTTCCTGCCGTCCGCAGATTTCACCAAAAGGTGATGTTTTGGCCTTTGTACGCAGGGTAGGCACCAAATCGGTACTTTTCTTGCGCGACCTGAAAAGTGGATTGGAATGGCCAATTTATGACAAATTGAACAAGGATCAGCAAGAAGCCTGGTGTCTTTTTGGGGTTTATCCCAATTTTGCCTGGCTGCCCGACAATGAGCATATCATCTTCTGGGCTGGCGGCAAATTCAATAAAATTAATACCAAAACTTTAGAAAGTGCAAATATTCCATTCGAACTCGAAGTGAATATGAAAATTGCCGATGCTTTAGATTTTAAATACAAGGTTTTCAACGAAAAAGAAAATGCCAAGGTCATTCGTCAGGCAGTCACCTCTCCCGATGGAAAAACTTTGGTTTTCCATGCCATCGGATACCTATGGAAAAAAGAAATGCCCAATGGCAAGCCTGTCCGCCTGACTTCTGGCAAAGATTTCGAATATGAGCCTTCCTTCTCAGCAGATGGAAAAAGCATTGTTTACACGACCTGGAATGACGAAAGCACCGGCGCGATTTATAAAATTAACCTCGATGGTAGCGGAAATCAGAAGCTCAGTACCGAAAAAGGTATTTTCCACACGCCCGCTTTCTCGCCCGATGGCAGCAAAATTGTGTATCAACGTGCTCCCGGCAATGGCGATCAGGGCTTTGCATATTGTGAAGAACCTGGTATTTACTGGATTCCGGCAAATGGCGGCAAAGAAAATTTAATTATTGACGAAGGTTCTGCTCCGGTTTTTAGTGCCGACGGCAAAAGAATTTTCTTTCAGTCGGGCGGCTATTTCTTCGGCGCATTGACCAAGGAACTGATCAGTGTCGATTTGAACGGCAATGACAAAAAGACCCATGCAAAATCGAAATACGGCAATGGCTTTTCGCTAAGTCCCGACAATCAGTGGATTGCCTTTATAAACCTTCACCAGGCCTATGTGGCTGCTATGCCGGCAATTGGTAAAACCCTCGATTTGGACGGAGGCACAAGTGCGGTTCCTGTTACCAAAATTACGAGAGATGCCGGACTTAACCTGCATTGGTCGGGCGACAGCAAGGCCGTACACTGGACGCTTGGCGACGAATATTTTACAGTAAATCTAAAGGACCGCTTTGCATTTATGGAAGGTGCGCCCGACTCTATTCCACCGCTCGATACTGTTGGTCTTAAAATAGGACTCGAATACAAGGCCGATGCTCCAAGCGGACGCATTGCCTTCAAAGGTGCCAAAATCATTACGATGGAAGGCAGCGAAGTAATTGAAAACGGCGTAATTGTAGTGAATGGCAACCGAATCGAAGCCATTGGAACCGCAGCCAAGGTTAAAATTCCGGCCGATGCAAAAGTTTATGACCTGAAAGGTAAAACCATTATGCCCGGACTAGTGGATGTTCATGCGCATGTGGGTGCCTTCCGTGCGGGACAGATGCCGCAGAAACACTGGCAGTTTTATGCAAATATGGCTTATGGCGTAACAACGGTTCACGATCCATCGGCTTTGAGCGAGACCGTTTTCAGCCTTTCTGAACTGGTCAAATCCGGTGAGATGGTCGGTCCGCGCGTTTACTCAACCGGTATTATTTTGTACGGAGCCGATGGCGATTTCAAAGCGGTCATTAACAATATTGAAGAAGCACGCTCTGCCCTTCGTCGCACCAAGGCTTTTGGCGCACATTCCGTAAAAAGCTACAATCAACCACGTCGCGAGCAGCGTCAGCAGGTCATTCAGGCAGCCCGCGAACTGAATATGCTGGTGGTGCCCGAGGGCGGTTCTACCTCCTTCCATAATTTCACACAAATCATTGACGGACACACCGGAATTGAGCATAATATTCCGATAGCGCCAGTTTATAAGGATGTGGTGACCATGTGGAGCAATAGCAAAACTGGCTACACACCTACACTCATTGTCAATTACGGCGGTTTAAACGGTGAAAACTATTTCTATCAGAAAAACAATGTCTGGGAAGAGCAAAAACTCTTGAAATTTTATCCGCATGGCATGATCAACACCCGCGCACGTCACCGTACTATGGCTCCGGATGAAGAATACAAAAACGGACATATCCTGGTTTCGCAATCTTGTAAAAAATTGACCGATGCAGGTGTGAAAGTAAATCTGGGCGCACATGGACAATTACAGGGATTGGGCGCTCACTGGGAACTCTGGATGCTGCAACAGGGTGGCATGAGCAATCTGCAGGCGCTACAGGCTGCTACCATCAATGGCGCTTCCTATATCGGACTTGAGGATGAAATTGGTTCACTCAAAGCCGGCAAACTAGCCGACCTGATTATTCTGGACAAAGACCCGCTCAAAGATATTTACAATACCAACTCTGTAAAATACACAATGGTCAATGGTCGTCTATTCGATGCTGAAACGATGAATGAAATTGGCAACAGAGAACGTAAGCGCGGTAAATTTTATTGGGAACTTTTGGACAAAAAAGCAGCATTCCCCTGGTATGGCGGTTCGGTCAACTTCCAGGGTAGCGGTTGCAGCTGCAGACATTAGAACACATTAAAAGTGCCATTTATCTTTGAGTATTTAGTATTGAACATTTTATAAAAAAGATAACACCCTTTACAGTTAAATACAAAGGTGGTTTTTTTACTTTCATCAAAGATCTAATTGCCTGTGAAACCCTATCTTTCTGTACTTTTTCTTTTTACTTTTCTGTGCATTTCCTGTAAAAGTTTTGAAGAAAAAAAGTTGCTCAGCTTTCGAAAAGTGATTGTCAATAACATTTCAAAACTGGTAAAAGTTAACGTATCCTATAACAATTCCGATATTTAATTTAATTCCCATGAAACCCTATTTATGCCTGATTTGCATATTTGCATATATGCTTTGTTCCTGCGATTCCAATCGTAGAAATCTTCATTCTTTCAAAAAGGTCAACATAGACAATGTTCCAAAGCTTATTAAGATTAATGTATCTAATAACAGTTCGGATGAAGGATCCGACTATTGGAACAATTATTACATTTCTGTTATTGACGCTAAAACAGGAGCTTTGGATAATAAGATAAAATTTACTGCCGATGCCAGAAATGACAAAGGGAAAGTTATGGAAATAAATGAAAATGCAGTTGTTTTGCTCACCGACGAATTTACCCTTATTGATTTGAAAACATCCAAAGTGTCGAAGGGTAAAGAATTTGAAAAAATTATTGAGCAGAATAATGAAAAAATAAAGGGTAGAATAGGCAATGTAAACAGCTTCAGTCAGGATTTTATTTCAGTGACTTCAAAACAAGGGGATACCTATGTTTTAAGTTTGAAAAGCTTTAAACTTTATCCGGCTAATCCGGCAAAATATTGGGAAATACCGGACAGTCTTAAGTTTTTTCACATGGAACGCCTTAATTTTAATACAGCTTCCGGTGCCCCCCAAGGTTCAGTTTATGTTGGTGACAATGACAAAGGCTACACACTGGAAAAAGATAATGCAAATCCGGTCAAGTCTTATATATTTGAGTATGACATTCAAAAATATAAACCCAAAAGTTCAAAAGAATCCGAATATGTAACAATAACTATTCTTGATACGGTCAGTTTCAGTTATCGGGCCTTAGCCGAAACCAAAAAACAATTAAGCGACAAGCCTTATATCAGTGCTTATGTCAATAATCTTGTCGGAACTGATCTTTATATTTTACATCGTAATGAAGTAAGTGACAACTCTAAAAAAATGATAAGCTGTTATGATTTATTAAGTAGAAAGGAAAAATTCAGTATAGAGTTACCTATTCATACCGATAAAAGAATCGATTTGTACGGTTCACTTATATGGAGTGCAGATCAAAAAACATTTTTCTGGTGTAAATTAGGAACAATGCAACCTATTTATGAATACAATGCATCGGATGGGCAACTGAGGATGAAATATGAAGAGTGATGAGTCTCACAATTTTTTCAATAGCCTTTCCCGATAATTTTCATACCTTTGCGGCGATAATTTAAAACACCAAATTAACAGGCTTTATATTCCAATTAATTTTTATGGCAGACATCCAACAACTCAAAAAAATAGCTTCGCAAGTGCGTCGCGATATCATACGCATGGTTCATGCACCTCAAAGCGGACATCCTGGCGGATCCTTGGGTTGTGTTGAATTTTTTACAGCACTCTACATGGGCGGCGTGATGAATCACAACAGCAACTTCAATATGGATGGTAAAAACGAGGATGTTTTTATACTTTCCAATGGACATATTTCGCCGGTCTGGTACAGCGTACTGGCCCGTTCGGGATACTTCCCGGTGGCCGAGTTGGCTACTTTCCGCCGTTTGAACAGTCGCTTGCAGGGACATCCTGCTACGCACGAACATCTGCCGGGCATACGCGTTGCTAGCGGTTCTTTAGGTCAGGGACTTTCGGTGGCAATCGGAATGGCGCTTTCAAAAAAACTGGATGGCGACAAACATTTGATGTATGTACTCACGGGTGACGGAGAGCTGCAGGAAGGTCAGGTTTGGGAAGCTGCCATGTTTGCCGCACACCATAAGGTAGATAATCTAATTGTTACCGTCGACTGGAACGGTCAGCAGATTGATGGTCCAAACGAAAAAGTAATGAGCCTAGGCGACCTCGAAGGCAAATGGCGCAGCTTTGGCTGGGATGTCATGCACAATGAAAACGGAAATGACATGCAGTCGGTACTCGATGCCTTTGCCGCTGCCAAAACCAAGACCGGACAGGGAAAACCTGTGGTGGTACTCATGAAAACCGAAATGGGTTATGGTGTCGATTATATGGTGGGCACCCACGACTGGCACGGAAAAGCTCCTAATGATGCATTAGCTGAAAAGGCTTTGGCACAGTTGGAGGAAACTTTGGGGGATTACTGATTTGTCTCGTCTTTTGGACGAGATGAGGATGTGAGGATTTGAAAATTAAATTTAATGTACATTTCAAATTATTTTCCTCAGATTAAGTCTTCGACAAGCTTCAATAATTAGCAGATTCCTATTTAAAAATTTATTATCATCAAAATATCATGTTACAAAATATAGTATCTACAGGCAAAAAAGCAACACGCGACGGTTTTGGCGACGGTCTATTCGAAGTGGCACAGGCCAATCCTAAAGTGGTTGCACTTTGTGCCGATCTTATCGGATCGCTCAAAATGGAAAAATTTATTGAGTATTGTCCCGAGCGCTTTTTTCAGGTCGGAATTGCCGAAGCCAATATGATGGGCATTGCTGCAGGTCTTGCTACTGCAGGTAAAATTCCATACACCGGTACCTTTGCCAATTTTTCGACTGGACGTGTTTATGACCAGATCCGTCAGTCGATTGCCTATTCTGATAAAAATGTAAAAATCTGTGCTTCACATGCAGGTTTGACTTTGGGTGAAGATGGCGCTACGCATCAGATTCTGGAGGATATCGGGCTTATGAAGATGTTGCCTGGAATGACGGTTATCAATCCATGCGATTACAATCAGACCAAACTGGCTACCATTGCCATTGCCGACCACGATGGTCCGGTTTATTTGCGCTTTGGCCGTCCGGCCTGGCCCATGTTTACAGAGGGAATGCCTTTCGAAATTGGTAAGGCATTGCTTATGAGCGAAGGAACCGATGTAACAATTTTCGCAACTGGCCACCTAGTATGGGAAGCCGTCGAAGCCGCAAAAAGTCTGGCCGAACAGGGCATCAGTGTTGAATTGATCAATATCCACACCATCAAACCACTCGATGAGGCTGCTGTATTGGCTTCTGCTGCCAAAACCAAAGCAGTGGTAACAGCCGAAGAACACAACTATCTGGGCGGTATGGGCGAAAGCATAGCTGGACTACTGGCGCGCAAACTACCTACGCCAATGGAAATGGTTGCCGTAAACGACAGCTTCGGTGAAAGTGGAGAGGTGCCCAAACTGCTCGAAAAATATGGCCTCAAAGCGGTAAATATTGAAAATGCCGTAAAAGCTGTTTTAGCAAGAAAATAAATGAGTGCTTACTACGTTTTTATTTAAATAGTCCCCCAATTTTTTAATTTCATTAAAACTTTGCCCATGAAAAACATGATTTTTATCGCAGTGGCTGCCCTTGCTTTAGTGATGGGTTCCTGCAAAAAAGACAGCGGCATCAATATTTTTACCCTCGAGCAGGACAAACAGTTTGGTGCCCAGCTCAAAGCACAGATCGATTCATCGCCTGCGCAGTATCCCGTTTTGCCCTATATCGGCAACGAGGCCGCTTACAATTATCTTTATGCCATGCGTGATGAGATTTTGACTTCGGATAAAATTCAATATAAAAACGAATTTAACTGGGAGTTATTTATCATTAATGATGACAGCACCCTCAATGCTTTTTGTGCGCCCGGAGGTTATATCTATGTGTATACGGGCATTATCAAATTTCTGGATGAAGCCGATCACCTTGCAGGCGTTTTGGGTCACGAAATAGCACATGCCGACCGTCGCCACTCTACACAGCAAATGACACAGGCCTATGGCATTGAAGTGCTGCTTTCAATTCTGGCCGGCAACAATCCGGGTATGTTGGCACAAATAGCTGCCGGACTTACCTCACTTAGTTTCAGTCGCAGCCACGAAACCGATGCCGATGATCATTCGGTGGAGTACCTCTGCGATACCGAATATGCCTCGAATGGTGCGGCAGCCTTTTTCCAAAAACTCATCGATCAGGGGCAATCCGGTGGTACTCCTGCCTTTCTCAGCACACACCCAGATCCGGGCAACAGGGTACAAAACATCAACAGCGATGCCAATGCACAGGGATGTTCAATTGCTTTAAAACCCAATGCTGGTTGGGCTGCTTTTCAGGCTAATTTTAATTGAGATTCGATTACGTTTTATCAGAAAGCTGAATATACCAAAAAAGGCAGACCGTGCGGTCTGCCTTTTTACTTATTTGTCTGGATAGTTACTAATAAACATTGACTACTACCGGCATTACCAACATCATAAGATCTTCACCTTCATTCTGTTCCTCATTTCTGATGATACCTGCTCTTTTTGGTGTAGAGAGCAACATTTTAATATTTTCTCCACCTATAACCCCTAAAATATCAATGAGAAACTTTGCATTAAATGCAATGACCATTGCTTCACCATTGTAGTTACAG
>JBIPOO010000192.1:0-7444 GCA_044379045.1 Saprospira sp. | reverse complement strand
CTAAAGATGCCCTATATTTATCCAAATATAGTTTGTTTTGCTCATTTTGCTCCATTTTTCCGTAACGGGCAATTTGGAATTTGAGGTCTTCTCTTTGAGATTGCAACTGTTCAAGCGGATTTGCTTGTATGGCCCTAGTTTGGCTATTTAACTTGTTAGTCTCAAGTGTTTGAGGCTTTTCAGGCAACTGATAGCTGTATTTTGGAGAAACCTTTTCCTCCCAAGATAGATTTTTGGGATAGTCAGTATTGTTAACTGTAGTATTCTGACTGTAAGCGTTAAAAGAATAACATAAACACAGGCAGATTGTCGTGTAAGTCAATATAAAATTTTTCATAGATTTAATTATTTTTAATAAACTTTTGCTAAAGTAGAATATTTTAAAATATTAACCAAATAATAACATAAAAAAAAGCCATTCAATAGTTGAATGGCTTTTTTTTATTATTTTAGAAGTGTTACATTACCTCTTTTTATGACATCTCCGTTACCTGTCGAAGATTCCCAACTGATGATATACATGTAAACATCCCTGGGCTGCTCTGTTCCTTTAAATTTTCCATCCCATTCAGCTTCGTCAGCATTGTCATAAACCAATTCACCCCATCTGTTATAAATTTTAAATTCACGTATGAATTGTTTATCCATATTCACTACCTTAAAAAGGTCATTTGTGCCATCTCCATTCGGTGAAAACGCAGTAGGAATTGAAGGGTTATTTGCACGTACTTCTACATTTAAAGTATCAGTTGTTACGCAACCTTCTGCTGATGTGGCAGTGATGATGAATTGATATATTCCGTCATCGTCAGGTTCAACTTCGGTATTAATATTGGTTGGTGTTGTGAAGTTAGCATTACTTGGCCCTATTGAAATCCAATTGTAGCTCACACCTTGAGACGATTGATCTAAACCTCCGGTCAAAGCTGTTAAATCACCCCAGGTAATAAGGGTATCAGTTGCCATTGATGGTAGTACGCCTGCATTTAGAGTTGGTTGGAAAGCTGCAGCAATAGTAGCATTTGCAGAAATACTGCAACCATTTGCATCGCTAACTGTGACGCTGTATGAGCCTGCACTTAGTGCAGTTAAATCCTGTGATGTTTCGCCATTAGACCAGTTATAGGTCAGCGGTAATGTGCCGCCGTTTGGAGTTACATCGACTGAACCAGAATTTGGCTGACCA
Organism: Saprospira sp.; assembly: GCA_044379045.1. Lineage (GTDB taxonomy): Bacteria > Bacteroidota > Bacteroidia > Chitinophagales > Saprospiraceae > Saprospira. Next base: position 6,258 of record JBIPOO010000192.1, on the reverse strand, counting down.
CAACCTTCGTCAACGCTGTTGAGCGTAATACTTATATCGCTTCCACCACTAACGCTAAAACTTTGTGAAAGCTGACAGCCATTTGCATCAGTAATTGATAAGCTATAATTGCCAATAGCCAAATTATTTAAATCTTCACTTGTCGCACCATTTGACCAGTTATATATATAAGGTGTAACTCCGCCATTTGTTGACAAAGTTATAGTGCCATTTGCCACTCCACAGTTTGCAGCAGTAGTCGTTACATTACTAAGGCTTAAAGCAGTTGGTTGACTAAGACTAATTGGACCTAAAATTCTGTTACAGCCATTTGCGTCACTGACAGTCAAACTGTATGAACCGGCGATAAGGTTGTTAAGGTCTTCAGATGTTGCGCCATTACTCCAAATGAAATTATATACAGGAGTTCCACCTGAAACAGATACAGGAATAGTTCCATTATTGCCACCGTTACAACTTATGTTCGTAGAAGTATTCGTAACAGTTATCGCGCTTGGTTCAGAAACACTAATACCCGTTTGTGTAGCAGTACAGCCAATATTATCGGTCACTGTAACGGAGAAAGTACCAGAACTAAGGCCATTCAAGTCCTGAGTAGTAGCTCCATTGCTCCATAGATAGGTATAATTTGGAACCCCACCATTAATGTTTAAATCAATTGAACCATTAGAGGCTCCATTACAGCTTACATTGTTAATTGCTGTTATATTAGCAGAGGGTGTACCGATTGCATTGACAACATTTGGTCCATTTGTGATAGAACATCCGTTAACATCTGTAATTGTAACTGTGTAAGATCCTCCGCTAACGCCATTTAAATCCTGAGAAGTAGAACCATTTGACCAAACAAAACTAAGTGATCCGCTTCCACCGCTTGCGCTAATATCTACTGTTCCTCCAGCAGAACAGGTTGCATCGGTTACAGTAATGGTGTTGGTATTCAACGCACTAGGTTCAGTAATTGTAGCCGATGAAGTTGTTGTGCAATTATTGGCATCTGTAACAGTTACTGTGTAAACTCCGGCAGCTAGTCCTGTGCGGTCTTCGCTTGTGATACCTCCGCCCCAATTGTAAGAAAGAACGCCCGTTCCTCCACCTGCGGTAAGGTTAATAGAACCATTGGCCGAACTGTTACAGCTTGCATTTGAAACTGTATTTGAGGCCGTGAGCAGACTTGGTTCTGTGATAGTATAGGTATTGATATTTGTACAGGCATTCGCATCTGTAACAGTTAGGGTGTAAACTCCGGCAGCCAATCCAGTACGATCTTCACTTGTGATGCCGCTTCCCCAGTTATAAGAAAGAACACCTGTGCCACCATTTGCTGTAATATCAATAGATCCATTGGATTGTCCGTTACAGACTGCATTTTGTGAGCTGTTAGTAACAGAAATGGCTGTGGGTTGGGTGATAGTTGCAGCGTTGGTGGATGTGCAGTTGTTGGCATCCGTCACAGTAACCGTATAAACACCTGGTGCCAGATTATTTCTGTCTTCTGAAGTTATACCGCCGCCCCAGTTGTAAGCCAAAACGCCAGTTCCTCCAGATGCTGTGACATCTATTGTACCATTGTTTTGATTATTACAGGTTACATTAGCTGTTGAATTGCTAACTGTAATTGCCGTTGGTTCAGTGATAGTAGCCGATGAAGTTGTTGTGCAATTATTGGCATCTGTAACGGTAACTGTGTAAACACCGGCAGCTAGTCCTGTGCGGTCTTCGCTTGTGATACCTCCGCCCCAATTGTAAGATAGAACGCCAGTTCCTCCGCCTGCGGTAAGGTTAATAGAACCAGTAGCTGAACTATTACAGCTTGCATTTGAAACAGTATTAGAGGCCGTGAGCAGACTTGGTTCTGTGATAGTATAGGTATTGATATTTGTACAGGCATTGGCATCAGTAACAGTTAGGGTGTAAACTCCGGCAGCCAATCCAGTAAGATCTTCACTTGTGATGCCGCTTCCCCAGTTAAAAGAAAGAACACCTGTGCCACCATTTGCTGTAATGTCAATAGCGCCATTGGATTGTCCGTTGCAAAGTGCATTTAGTGAACTATTCGTAACTGATATTCCCGAAGGTTCTGTTATTGTTGCGGAATTTGTGGATGTACAGCTGTTTGCATCCGTCACAGTAACAGTATAAACACCGGGAGCCAGATTGTTTCTGTCTTCAGAAGTTATACCACCGCCCCAGTTGTAGCCCAAAACTCCAGTACCACCCGAAGCTGTGATGTTTATTGAACCATTATTTTGATTGTTACAGGTTACATTGGAAGCGGTATTGCTTACTGTAATTGCTGTAGGTTCGGTAATTGTAGCCGATGAAGTTGTGGTGCAATTGTTTGCATCTGTAACTGTTACTGTGTAAACTCCAGCAGCTAGTCCTGTGCGGTCTTCGCTTGTAATACCTCCGCCCCAATTGTAAGAAAGAACGCCTGTTCCTCCGCCTGCTGTAAGGTTAATAGAGCCATTGGCCGAACTATTACAGCTTGCATTTGAAACAGTATTAGATGCATTAAGTATAGTAGGTTCTGTAATCACAGCAGTATTAGTCGTTGTACACAGGTTTGCATCTGTTACTGTTACTATATAGGTACCTGCTGTCAGGCCTGTTCGATCTTCAGAAGTTATACCAGCACCCCAGTTGTAAGATAAGGTACCGGTGCCACCGGCTGCTGTAATGTCAATAGAGCCATTGGATTGTCCGTTGCAAAGTGCATTTAGTGAACTATTTGTAACTGATATTCCCGAAGGTTCTGTTATTGTTGCGGAATTTGTGGATGTACAGCTGTTTGCATCTGTTACTGTTACTGTGTAAGTGCCCGGAGCTAATCCTGTTCTGTCTTCAGAAGTTATACCACCGCCCCAGTTATATCCCAGAAGCCCTGTTCCTCCTGTAGCTGTAATGTTTATGGAGCCGTTATTTTGACCGTTGCAGTTGACATTTATAGAGCTATTACTTACAGTTATTACTGTTGGCTGTGTAATTGTTATTGAATTTGTTGTCGTACAAGAGTTGGCATCAGAAACAGTAACGGTGTATGTTCCCGGAGAAAGTCCGGTTCTGTTCTGTGAAGTAATGCCGCTTCCCCAGTTGAAATTGTATCCAGTGGTTCCTCCACTTATATTCAAAGTCACAGAGCCATTGTTGATACCGTTGCAGCTAACATTATTAACAGTAGGCGTTACTGTAAGCGCTGAGGGTGTAGTAACATTTGCAGTAGCAGTTGTGGTGCAACCGCCATTGTCACTAACTGTGACAGTGTAAGTGCCAGCAGCCAAACCCGTATTGTTTTGAGTAGTGCGTCCGTTGCTCCAGATAAAAGTGAAAGGAGCAGCCCCACCACTCAGTGCGACGTTTACAGAACCATTGTTGCCTCCATTACAGCTGGTATTATTTGCCGTTGGCGTAGCTGTAAGTGCAGTAGGTGTAATAGTAACCGTAGAAGTTGAGCTACAGCCAGCTGTATTTAATGCAGTTAAGGTGTAAGTAGTTGTTGTAGCTGGACATACAGTTGGTGTTAAAGTTCCAGAATTAGTCATTCCAATTGTTGGACTCCAACTAAAAGGCTGCGATGTATTGTTAAATCTAATAGTCCAATTTGTTAAAGTGCCAATATCCCCACCTAAATCGTCGCGGATAACCAATTGCCAATTGCCATTCACGTTACATCCATTCAGCAAATTAAAGGATTGTTCGGGAATAAAAGTTCCGTTAAATGGTGATGCGCCTGTAGTTACAAGCGTGGCAGCAGACATTGAAAAACAAGTATTGTTATAATTGTCCCCTGCGCCGCCATTGTCGGTTGAAAGTTCAATCTGTGTGCCATTCGGACATCGCAGAAAGATATCCAAATCTGAATTCCAGGTATGTGTAATGTTGAGACATACATTTAGAATAGAACCTGCAGCAATCGTTCCGGGATTTACTCCGCTTACATTTATGGTTGATGATACCAAAGTATTGTTATCTGGTATATTCAAAGCTGTATTGTTAGAAAAACTAACAGGGCTTGAAATTCCACCTGTTGCGTTGGTAGATCCGTTAAGTGTTACACAACCACCGGGACATACAGAAGTGCTTATACCCGCGTTTACAGTTGGGGGGTCAGTTACAGTAACACTTCGTGTTGTTAAATTTTGACAGCCCCCAGGGATAGATGTTACCAAAAGACTTGCATTGTAAACGCCTGCTGCTGGGTAAGTAAAAGTTGGATTTTGTAAAGTTGAGGTAACGCCATTTCCGAAATTCCAACTATAAGTATTACTGCCATTGGTTGTGTTCGTAAACTGTGTAGGATTGCCTGTGCAAACAGTATTGGTGGTAAAACTGGGATTTGGAGATGCAAACTGAACCGTACCTGTAAAACTTAAGGTAAAACCTGCTGCTGAAGTTGCAGTAAAACGGTCTACCAAAATAGAGTAGGTTTGTCCAGCAGTTACATTTAAGCAGGGTGTAAATTGAGCACCCGCAGCTCCGCTTAATCCTGTAAGTCCGTTTGCACCAGTTAAACCCGACCAGTTACAGGCCAATTCTGTGCCCAAACATCCATTTGTAGTATTATATACTGCAAAGTCGTAATCTATATTTGCTGTAGGAAGAATATCGAAACAAAGCGTGCCATTATTTGCCGCTGTAAAAGAATACCAGTTTGAAGCTCTTTCACCTGGAGCACCAAAACAGGATGGTGCCTCCTGAATCAATCCTGGGCCGCCAGTGCCGTTTGCCACTGAAACAGGATTTGAGTTACAGAGAAATCTGGCTGTAGGACAATCCTGAATGGGAAGCGGAGGGCTCGCAGGGGTAATCTGTTGTGCACATACACCAAATTCACCGGTTGTATTGCCATTGCCGTCAACCATTATAAAATAGGTATTTCCAACGGTGAGTCCCTGAAGTTGAATATTGGTATGAAACAAGCCCAATGAAGTATTAATATCTTCGTTACAACCTATCAAAGTAAGTGCTCCACAGTTTCCACTGTAAATGGCAACTTGAGTATTTGTTAAAGCAAAACCAAAATTTGTTGAAACTTCAACTGCTGTTGAGGGGGCAACAAAAGAAAACCAAACCGTATTGCTTAGGCTATTTGGTGCCCAACAGGGAGGTGTTGCAGGGTCTCCGACACTGGTAGCCCCTACATTGGTAAATGCACCTGATGTACAACTTCCGTTGGTAACAGGTATAGATATTGCTCCTGAACAAGCATCATTTGCAGGTTGGGCAAAGATGGCTGTAGCGCTCAATGCTATGATTATATATATGTAAAATGTTTTCATTTTAAGGCAGCTTACTGTTTGTTTGGATTTTTTTCTTTTTTCTTTTCTTCTTCAGATAGATAGAGCATATATGCTTCTCTGCTGACAGGCTTGTCGTTGATGATGTAAAAAACCACAGGGGTAGATTTTGAAATTTTTAATTTTTCAATATCCTCGGTTTTTAATTTCTCTTTATCGGAATTGACCTGTTGATGGTCTTTAATGATTTCGTTTTTCGAAACTGGTATGGACTCTTTTTTTTCTAGAGTTTGAGATTTGCACACTAAATTAATACCAAAAAATAGTGATAAGAATATTAAAAGCTTCATGGCGTGGCATTTAATTAATTTATGATTTAAAAATCAAATATTTTTACTTTGTGCAAAGTTAATAAAACATTACTTTTTATTTAAAAATTTAAACATTTTTTCTTTTTATTTGTAAGTCGTTTAAAATTCGTTATTTGTCGTTTAGGTTTACTACTTTGATTATTTGATATTACATTTGTACAACAAAATTATAATTCTGTGAATATTTTATCACTTGAATCGGTATTTAAGAAATACCAAACCAAAATAGCAGTTGACAATGTCAGCTTTCAAGTTCAAAAAGGCAGTATCTTTGGCCTATTAGGCCCAAACGGTGCAGGTAAAACTTCTATAATTCGAATCATAACATCAATTACAAGGGCCGATTCGGGTTCAGTAATGTTTAATGGAGAAATGCTATCGGCAAAACATAGAATGCAGATAGGATATATGCCCGAAGAACGTGGACTTTATAAAAAAATGAAAGTAGGAGAGCAGCTTACTTATCTTTCTCGGTTAAAAGGATTAACGAAGAAAGAAGCAAAGGATAAAATTGAATATTGGTATCAAAAATTCGACATCAGCAGCTGGCACAATAAAAAGGTAGAAGAATTGTCGAAAGGTATGCAGCAGAAAATTCAATTTATAGCAACAATCATTCACGACCCACTGCTGCTTATATTGGATGAACC
>JBIPOO010000191.1:0-7471 GCA_044379045.1 Saprospira sp. | reverse complement strand
GTGGCAATAGTCAACTGGGTATACCTTATCGCAAAATGCCTACACTAAGTGGCCCCGAAGGTTTGGCAATGGCCAGAAACAGTGTCGAGGATGTATATGCTTTTTCAGCTCAAGATCTTGAAGAAGCACTGCAAGCAATTGATACCCTTGGTGATGGCAGCGATATTTACGACAGCTGGCACCGAGACCGAGTTGATAAATGGGCAATCAGAGCATATCTGGCCAGAATACATTTTTTTATGGGAAAATATACCGAGGCTGCACAATATGCCGATGCGGTAATCAATAGCGGACTGTTCAGCCTTTCGGCTGTGCCACGTGCCTGTTTTACACAAAATTCGGCCAACAATGTCAATGAACAGATTTTTCAACTGGTCAGTGTTGCTGAAGATCGCAGCGGCACTCCGGCATGGGCTTATTCAAGATTCGGGTTTCCGCTCATGCGCCCTTTGGCCACTGCCATGAGTTTATACCCAACAGGAGATACAAGAGTTAACAACAGCAATGGATATTATTATGTGAGCTTTTTTGGAGATTCGACCATAGCGAAATATGACCTGCCTAATGCGGTGAATGGGATCAATATGTGTGTCTTACGACTTGCCGAGATGTACCTCATAGTTGCTGAATCGAATTTATCAGCTGGGGGAAATGGAGATGTAGCCAGAGCAACAGATCTTTACAGTGAGCTTTACGAATTGCGCAGGGGAGTAGCGCCCTCAATTCCATCCGATCAGGCACAACTGCTTGAGGACATCAGGTTGGAACGCCGCCTGGAACTGATGTTTGAAGGTGACCGACTGCACAATTTAAAAAGAATGAAAGCGCCGCTGCGCAATGGAATTCCGTACAATGACCCCTCGGTGCTCTTTAAAATTCCGCAGGAAGAAATGTCGGGCAATAGCTTGATGCAACAAAACCCCTAGCAAATAAACGGAAAAGGTATCGGCAAAATAGCTGATACCTTTTTTCTATAATGCCTCAATAAGTTGTCTGATTTTATGTGAATCTTCGTCCATCAGACTTCTCAAACCAAAGTGTAAGGCGTCAGGAAATTTGTCCAACTCAAACCAGGCAAATTCATCAGTTTCCCAATCGGTTATCGGTTCAAACTCATCCTCAACAACTAAAAGGAAATTATGGTATTGAAAATTATATTTTTGATAAACAAGTAAACTGTGTTTTTCGAGAATCTGTCCCGAAAAGCCTGTTTCTTCCACGAGTTCTCTAAGTGCCCCTTCAAGTGGATCTTCGCCACTATTTATCCAGCCACCCCAGCTTGACCATTTTCCTGCCTGGCGTAGATGCACACTTCGCTTTGTCAGAAGGATTCTTTTTGTTGATTTTGACAGAATAATACTGCCGGCGCCTGTTCTCATAATTTTTTATTTTTCATAACAGCGCAGGTAATTAAAAAATTCCTGAGCGGGATTGTTTTTTTTACAAATAAAATTTGACAAAAGGCAGGTGTTAATAAAATCATTCAAATAAAGGAGAACTTGTAAACTAAACCTGCTGTTTAAAATCTCAAGTTGATAAAAAAATTAAGTGCTTGTGATATAAGGGATTGACTTTGTGAACCTCTGTGTAAAATCTTTGTGGTCTTTGTAGTGAAATTTCATAGGTTGGAGCAGCATTGAAGTACCACCCTCATTAGCTTCATCTCCTATGCATGAGGTGATAAAATTGGTTTTAAATCAATTTATTTTCAAATTGTCTCATTTCCAAATTTTCAAATTTTCAAATTTTCAAATTATAATAATCTTTCATATTCGGCTCTTTCATCTTTCCGCTTTCATCCTTCCCTCATCAACCACATTTCATATTTCTTAAACTTTTCCCTTTGTTCCTTCGACCAGATCATAGGCTTAAATTCCCCTTTCATCCAGCTGTCGAATTGGTCGAGGCGATGCGGCGATACAAGATTGCCCGACTGACCACCCGGAAAGCTACAACGCGAATTGTCGAAATTGCCCATGTCGATAATCTGACGGAAAGAAGCTGCCGTGAGCGTTCCTTCATAATGATGACCCGGCTGAAAAGCTACCTGGCAAAGCGTATCTGTATCGCCGCCAATGGCAATCTGCTCCTTGTTAAAAATCTTATCGAGCGGTTTTTGTGCGCCAAGCACATGCAAGAGACGCATCTGATGCAGTTTGCCCCATTGCCAGTCTGCAATATTATTTCCAAATTTATGTTGTAGAAATTCTACCGTCATCGACATTGCTTTGATGACCGTTTCGGCCGGAGACAGTTTTAGCCACTTAGTTTTATCGGGATTTTCTAGGATGCGCAATAGGGTAGTGGTATCATGTCCCCAAAACTCATTGTCGTGAATAATTGGCGGTTTTGGCCCGGAACCTCTGAAGCCCTGAAGGCGCATTTTATTCAGATCCTCACCCATAATAAAATCAATAAGCGATTGTTTGAATACCTGATAAATACAGCCCCCAACAGAATCGGCACTCAAATTGCCATCCCAGTTCAAAAATTTATCGACGGTCTGTTTGTATAGGTTTTCATCTGGCAGTTTTTGATCAGCTGTCAGTTTTTTGAAGAGTTCGGCAAATTGCAAGCCCGGTAGGGATAGAAAATCGAGCTGCCATGCCGCAAAATCATCGATACTGAATTGATCCTTGCTTTTGAAAAGCGTTTCGAGGCGCGAGGCACGGTAACCATTCATCCAGACATTGCCCAGATCGTAGGGATAATCATCGTTCACCACCTTGTTGTTACAGGTAAAAACATAACCACGGGCAGGATTTAAAGCATGCGGCATCGCTTCGAAGGGCACAAAGCCATTCCATTCATGTTCGGTAGACGCGGCTTTCCTTGGGAAAAGATCCTGGTCTTTTTTGCGGATGGGTACTTTCCCGGTTACATAGTAACCAATATTATTTTCAGTATCGGCATAGTTCAGATTCAGACTCGGCGCATTGATATAGGCGCAGGCCTTGACAAAATCGTTCCAGCCCTTTGCTTTATTCAAATGATAAAAACCGCTGAGCATATCATTTTCGCCTAAACATCCCGATTGAAGACTGATTTTTTTGTCTTTAACCCCTAGTAAATCGGACACTACAGGGCCATGATGTGTATAAATCACCTTTTCGACATGTGCTGTTTTGCTGCCTTTTATGTGAATGGTTTCTTCGATAAAACGACTATCGCGCAGTTCATTACCAAATTTATACTGACTGCAGCTTGCATCGCTAAATTCCTCGATATAACTGTCCTGCATATCGATAAAGGAGAGCGTGGCGCCCCAGGCAATATTGCGGTTGTGACCGATGAGTACCATTGGAATACCCAAAAGTGAAACACCTGTCACCTCGTATTCGGGACAAATCAGGTGATTTTCGAACCAGATATTGGGCATATTCACCGCAAGGTGCGGATCGTTGCAAAGCACTGCCGAGGCATTTTTCATTTTATCGGGCGCTACCGACCAACTGTTGCTGCCACCCATCTGTGGGAGAAAAGGACCATTGAATGCCTCGAGGCGGCCATCGGCGATGCGATGTGTTTCAATGCCCTGATGCAATATGGCAGGATTGAAACTCGGATACTCGGGATGCAGTTCCAATGCCTTCTCCACGCCAACCTGCTGAGCAAGTTGCAGTCGTTCCAGTTCATGTACCCAGCCGTAGGACATTCTGAAGGAGACGAAACGTCCATAAGCCATGCAGTCGCTGGGTTTCCACTTTTCGGGTTTTATTTTCAAGAGTTTAAATTCGACAGGCAGATTTTTGCAATTGTCAATCCATGCATTGATACCGGCGCAATATGATTCGGCCACCTTTGCCATGTCGCTGTCTTTGAATTTTTCCCAATCGGCCTTTCCCAATCGGTTAAAACCAAGGGTGCGCAGCAATCGGTCAGTGTCGAGGGCAATCTTGCCAAACATTTCACTGAGTCGGCCCTGCGATATTCGGCGGTTCATTTCCATGTGCCAAAGCCTTTCTTGGGCATGAACATAGCCCTGCGCAAAGAAAAGATCCGATTCGTTTTCCGCTTCAATATGCGGCACAGCCCATTTATCGCGCAGGATGCGCACATTGCCGCTTATGCCTTTGATTGTTTCATTTTTGTTGTAGTCGGGCAGACTTTTTTTGGAAAGTCCGCGAATGTACCATTTGAGTACAGGTGCCAGCAGGGTCATTAGGTTCATGGCAATTAAATTTTATTTTTATACAAAAAAACCTGCCGCTAATGGCAGGTTTAAATATCGAAATTTGTTTGATTATTTTTTTCGCTCGTACTGATTGACAAACATGGCAGTGTGTGCAATAAATCGCTGATGTTCGAATTGTTTGGTGAGTTCGCTTTCCAACGCAACTTTGGTATCCTCTCCGTCGGGATCAGATTCGAGGCTGGCAACCAGTTCTTCGGGCATTACTTTTTTAATTTTTGACCAAAATGCCGATACATTATGATCGATTTTTCCGGTTTTTTTCTGAATCGCAAATTCTTTGGACAGAATTTCCTTGAGCTGGTTGATTTGTTCGCTATAATCGGCCATAAAAGTAATTTTAAAGGATATTTATTGAAATTAATGTTTGTAAAAATAAAATCAATTATTCAAATGTCAAAGCAGCAGGCTTTATAAAAAATAAAAAAACTAACGAGCGTCATCATCGAAATTGAGCGCGGTCATTTTTTTAAGCCTAAAAACTGCCGAAATTTGTATCAGGTTAGAAAATAAAAGAATTGAATTTCATTTAATAAGTTTTTGGTTTTTGTAATGTAATAAGTTTTTGTTTTAGTTTTTTGTTAGGATTAGCCCTGTCAGTCTCCCCGGCTGATGGGGTTTTTCGTTTTACAGATTGTCAGATTTTCAGAAGTCAGATTACAGATTTTACAGACCTTAGACTTAAAGACTCTAGACATTAGATGCTAGATTTGAGACCTGAGACTTGACTAGATATAAGACGCTAGACGTTAAGACGTAAAACGTTTATTGAGTATAAATTTTCAAATGGTTCTTTGTGCTGTTCTGTTTTTGACTTTGAGCTCTCTGTGTTTAAATAGACATGAGCAATTGTTTATTTTCAAATCAGCACATTTTCAAATTCTCAAATTTTCAGTATTTTTGCTAAATTTAAAAAACCAATGAACAGCAAGCCACCCTATAACTACGAAGAAGGCGCACTTTTTCTGATTGACAAACCACTGCACTGGACCTCCTTTGATGTAGTGAATAAATTGCGATACGCTCTAAGAAAAGCCAGCGGAAACAAAAAAATAAAGGTGGGGCATGCCGGCACCCTCGATCCGCTTGCCAGTGGGCTGCTGCTAGTATGTTGCGGTAAATATACCAAGTCCATCGACAACCTGCAGGCGATGACTAAAGAATATACTGGCATCTTCAAGCTGGGCGCCACAACCCCATCTTACGATGCCGAAACGGAAGAAAATGCACATTTCTCTTATGAGCAGCTGAGTGAAGTTGAAATTCGTGCTGCCGTAGAACAGTTCTTGGGAGACATTCAGCAATTTCCACCGGCTTTTTCAGCAATAAAAGTTGAAGGTAAACCGCTCTACCTTGCTGCACGAAAAGGAGAGGAAGTGGAGCTAAAAGCCCGTTCCCTCAGGATCTATGCGTTCGAAATCAGCAGAATTGAACTTCCATACATCGATTTTCGGGTCAGTTGCAGCAAGGGAACCTATATCCGGTCGCTTGCACATGATTTTGGCAAAGCGTTGAACAGTGGCGCCTATCTCAGTGCCCTTCGCCGCACAAAAATTGGCGAATATGACGTGAAGGATGCTTGGGACTTGGGAGAATTGGTGGAGTTTGTGAATCCTGCTACATGAACTTCCTAGCACATCTATACCTCAGCAAAGATTTGCCCGATGAGATGATCATCGGAAACTTTATTGCAGATGCAGTAAAGGGCAAGGCTGCTTATGCTGCTTTTCCAGCAGGAATTCAAAAGGGAATGGATTTTCATCGCGAAATCGATCATTTTTCCGATACACATCCTGAGTTTAGAAAAGGTGCAGCAAGGCTTTATGCAAATCATGGCAAATTTTCGGGTATCATTCTCGATATTTTTTATGATCATATTCTTGCACAACAATGGGAAAATTATCATCAAATTTCACTGCCAGATTTTGCCGCCGCTCAGTATGAGTTGATTGAGCGCAATCATCATTGGTTGCCTGAGTTTACAAAGTATTGGTTCAGCGTTATGAAAGGCGATGATTTACTTTCGGCCTATGCCTATGAAGAAGGTATTGCCGATGTTCTTCATAGAATGGATCAACGATTGGCAATGGGTTCGCAGATGAAGACAGCATTAAAAGAGTTGACTGCGTACAAAGCTGCTTACACTAGTGAGTTTCAGATACTTTTTAGTAGTATGCAGTTGAATTTGAAGGAAAAGTTTTCAAACTTTTAATACATCAACTGAAAAAATAAGGCGGCACAAGGCCGCCAAGGAATAGGATGGATATATAACAGGTTAGAAGGTTTATTCCATAATTAGTTTTCTTACAATATTATCATTTTCTATCTTGTAAAGTAGGATTATTCGATTGAAACAATAAGAATTTTATATGAACGAATGGATTTGAAGAATACATTTTGTAAATAAATTTTTCTAAAGTTACCAAATGAGAACTTTAACAATTTTTACTCTTTTATTTGTTGTTAGCTACAGCTACGCACAGGACAAAGCTAAAATTGAAAAACTGCTTAAATTTGTAAAAGTGGAAGGTGGAACTTTTTTGATGGGGGATAACAGTATAACCTATTTTGGCCAAAAAGAGGCAGCCGAACACGAAGTAGAAATCAGTACATTTTATATACAAACAACTGAGCTGACACAAGAATTATGGGAAGTCACGATGGGTAGCAATCCTAGTGAGGATAAGAGCAGAATGGATAATCCAGTTTCCAATGTAAGTTGGAATGACTGTCAGGAATTCATCAAAAAGCTAAATCTGATCACAGGTAAAAAATACCGATTGCCGACAGAAGCAGAATGGGAATATGCCGCCCGTGGAGGTAAATTGAGTAAGGGATACAAATATGCAGGTTCAGATAATTTGGACGAGGTTGCATGGTATTCTGAGAATTCCAATAAAAAAATTCATCCGGTTGCTAAAAAAAAGCCTAATGAGTTAGGCCTTTATGATATGAGTGGTAATGTATGGGAATGGTGTCAGGATTGGTACAGGGGTTACATTGTGGAAATCAGGACAAATCCCAGAGGACCAGATAATGGTGAAACCAAAATTATTCGTGGTGGTAGCTGGAACTTTGTGCCTGCCATTTGCCGTCTGGCTCGCCGTCACTATGGGGAACCTAGTCAAAGGGGTAATCGCGGGGGCTTCCGCCTTGTCTCTCCCGGTGAATAATGGAATCTCCATACCTTTTAGCAATATGCAGTTGAATTTGAAGGATAAGTTTTCAAACTTTTAATACATCAACTGAAAAAATAAGGCGGCACAAGGCCGCCAAGGA
>JBIPOO010000190.1:0-7472 GCA_044379045.1 Saprospira sp. | reverse complement strand
GTTATTCATAAAATTCTTATTGATTGCTATTAATTCTAATGCACAAATCTCCCTCACCACAGGCGGTGGAGAAATAAAAGGCGAAGGCGGAACCGTATCGCAAAGTATTGGGCAACTTTCCTACACTACAATTGGCGATGATAACTATCAGGCTACGCAGGGCGTGATTCAGGTCTATGATATTCAAGTCATCAGTGGCATTGAAAATACAGCAATAGGACTTTTTTACAATGCCTATCCCAATCCTGTAGCCGATATGCTCACCCTGATGGTGGAGAATTATGATAAACAGCTATTGGAATACGAACTTTTTGATGCCCTTGGCAAACGCATCGGAACTGGAAAAATTACAGATAAAATGACACAAATATCTACCATCGATTTGATTCCGGCAGCCTACTACCTGCATGTAATGTACCGAGGCAAGGCCGAAAAATCATTCAAAATTGTAAAAATTTAATCCGTTAAAAATCATAATATCAACTATATGAAAACTTTAAAGTTACTCTTTTTGCTTCTTGTGCTTTGCTCGGCTTTTCAGTTGAATGCACAGGCACCACAAAAATTCAGTTATCAGGCAGTGATTCGCAATCAGGGGAATGCCCTAGTTGTGAACCGTCAGGTGGGATTGCGTTTTACGATTATTCAGGGCGCTGCAAATGGTGCAATAGTATTTAGCGAAACTCATTCGACAATGACCAATCAAAACGGTATGGTGAGTGTAGAAATTGGAGGCGGAACACCCCTCTTCAATAGCATTGGTAATATCAACTGGGCACAAGGGCCCTATTACCTAAAAACAGAGACCGACCCCAATGGAGGATCTTCTTATACAATAAGCGGTACTACCCAAATGTTATCGGTACCCTATGCCTTGTATGCCGAAAATTCAGGCAATCCGGGGAATCCGGGCTTTAATAGCATCATCAGAACCGACCCTGTTTTTCCTGGAACAGGAACCTGCCGTTTTGGTGGTTTTAAAATTTCCTTTGGTCTCGACCTCAATCGCAACAATATTCTGGATGGCAATGAAATAGACAATACCCTTACCAGATTGTTATGTAATGCTAGAGATGGACGGGGCATCGCCTCAACAACAGATAATGGAAATGGTACATTCACCTTTACTTATACCGATGGCACAGTATTTACCACCTCAAATTTGACTGGTCCGCAAGGCTTAGCCGGTGTGGGTATCAGCTCTACAGTAGATAATGGCAATGGAAGCTTTACCCTCAACTATACCAACGGAACTTCTTTTACAACGGCTAATCTGACTGGTCCGCAAGGTCCAACTGGCCAAACAGGAGCGACTGGGGCTACGGGAGCAATTGGTTCACAAGGTCCGATGGGTGCTATCGGACCACAGGGTACTGCAGGTACAAATGGAACTAATGGCACTAACGGTCAGAACACAATAGTAAAAACAACAGCAGAAGCTGCAGGTGTAAACTGCACAACAGGCGGTGTAAAACTGGAATATGGTCTCGATGCCAATAATAATGGTGTTCTTGACCTTTCTGAAATCAATGCTGGCCTCACCAAATTTGTTTGTAATGGGGCAATTGGTCCGATAGGAGGAATCGGACCGCAGGGTGTACAAGGTATTCAGGGGCCAATCGGAGCAACTGGTCCTCAAGGTCTTGCTGGCTTTTTAACTCCTGGGACAAATGCTGGAAATACAGCTTACTGGGATGGTTCGCAATGGATAGTCAATAGTGGTAATGTCTATAACAATGGTGGAAATGTAGGAATTGGGACATCAACACCTCAGAACTCAGCAAAACTAGATGTAAGTTCAACTACTCAGGGATTTCTTGCGCCAAGAATGACGAATGCGCAAAGGGACGCAATTGCTGCGCCTGCCGATGGACTTATCATTTTCAATATCAGTTCCGGCTGTCCTAATTATTATAACAGCGGCACCTGGTATGAATGGTGTGGAACGGGTGTATTACCTACAGGTTTTATAAGTTCACTCAGCTGTGGAACTGCTACCAATAACGGTACACTTTCAGCAGGAATTTCAGCATCCGGAGTAAGCAGTTCCGTACCCTACACTGGAGGTAACGGAGGTACACATAACGGACAAACAGTCACATCCACTGGTGTAACAGGCTTAACAGCAACATTAGTAGCCGGCACCTTTGCCAATGGAGCAGGCTCTTTGACCTACACCATAACAGGCACTCCAAGTGCAAGTGGTATCGCCAGTTTTGCTTTGAATATAGGGGGAAAGACCTGTGTGCTCACAAGAACAGTGGCACTACCCATAGGAACGATTACTGCACTTAGCTGTGGAACAGCGACCAATACTGGTACATTGACATCAGGAATTGCTGCATCAGGAGTGAGCAGTTCTGTACCCTACACAGGTGGAAACGGAGGAACGCACAATGGACAAACGGTAACATCAACAGGCGTAACAGGATTAACAGCAACCCTAACAGCAGGCACCTTTGCCAATGGATCAGGCTCTTTGACCTACTCCATAACAGGAACTCCAAGTGGTAGTGGAACAGCAAGTTTTGCCTTGAATATTGGTGGGCAAACTTGTATTTTAACAAGAACTGTACAAACGCTTACTGCATTATATCCACCTGGTTCAGTATTCTGTAATGGACCAACATCAATCGTTGAAGTGACAAATCCTACTACCGGTAAAACTTGGATGGATAGGAATTTAGGTGCCGGTAGACGTGCAAATAGCATTACAGATGCTGTATCCTATGGAGATTTATATCAATGGGGACGGAGGAGTGATGGGCATCAATGCACAAATTCCAATACAACAAATATATTGAGCAGTGTTGATCAGCCTTCTCATGGCTTTTTTATTATAGTTAATAATAGCCCATATGATTGGCGTAATCCATCTAATATAAATCTTTGGCAAGGAGTTAATGGTATTAATAATCCCTGTCCTAGTGGTTTTAGGCTTCCAACAAGTACTGAATTTGATCTAGAGCAACAAAGTTGGGTTAATGGCCCATTCAATTCCCCAAATAAATTTACTGTACCTGGAAGGCGGAAAGATTTTGATGGCACTTTAGAATTTGTTGGTATTGGTGGGTATTATTGGTGCAGTTCTATAATTTATTCCATTGGGCAACCAATTGGTGAAATTATTAGAATATCAAATTCAAGCAATAGTGGGTTAATTTCATCCCTTAGAAATTCATATGGACTATCAGTGCGTTGTATAAAAGACTAAAATTTTTAAAAGACTATAGTAAATGAAAGATCTTAAAATAAATGAACTTGAAGATAAATACATATCGCATATACTTAACATTGACTTTGAGGACAAAAGTCTTATAGATAGATTTATTATTCTGTTAAATACGAAAGATATCTCTGCCCGATATAAGCTTTGGCAGAATTTTACTATATACCTAAAGAATATCAAAGAGGTGCACAAATTTTCAAATCCATATTATATTGGCTTTGGGAATCCTAATTCAGATATTTTGTTTGTAGGAAAAGAAAAAGGATTTAATATTGTGGACGATCCTAACTTATTTTTATATGAAAGTATTGATAATATTCTCCAATGGGAGTTAATTGATAAAAGTACTGGAAGCCCTATTGATTATAAATTTTATCCCGATTCTGACTTTAATCCAATTTTTCCTAGATTACATCATCATGGAAAATTTTCAAAAAGACACACATGGGGAATATATTCTCAAATAATTTCAATTCTAAAGGGTTTGAATCATAATTCACTGATAAATGAAACAAGAAATTACGAAGACTCATTGTTTAAACATAGTTTTATGACTGAAATCAATTTTATCCCATCAAAATATAGTGAAGGTAATGTAAAAATTTCAAATGGAAGAAAACAGTTTTTATCAAGTGATTTTTTCAGAAGTTTTAGATATGTAATAATTGGAGCTAAAGGATATTTAGAATTAGCTGATGTTGAAAATATTTTTGATGCAAAAGTAATTCTCACTAATAAAACAATAAGCACAGTTGGTAAAATAAAAGAAAGATCAATTAAAATTGATGTATTTGAATCCGCCAACCAAAAAATCCTTTTATGTAGTCAATTAAGTGGAGCTTCAGGTTGGTCAAATGAAGCAATTCATAACCTTGTCGAAGAATTGAGGTAATCTTTTTTGATAGATTTATAAAGTAAATCATATTGTAATAACTTAATCTATGCCAAATAATATTATTTATTTTAGAAGTTGTTTGATTTTATTCTTTTCCTGTTTTCATTTCTATCTAAAATCTCAAAATATCAGCGGAAATCTATCCCTACTCGCCAATCAAAGCATCAAACTGGAAGGGTTTAAAGGCTTGAAAACCTATCCCATATCAAGCAGTACAATAGATGATAAGGGCAATTTTAAACTGACTTATGCAAAAACTGATTTTGGCGTAGGGTATTTAATGTCTGCCGACAACAAGCCTTATTTTGTGATTTTGAGCGGAGAAAATATCCGTATCGAAGGAGCGGCACTAAGTCAGGTAGAAAATTTAAAGGTAACCGAAGGGAAGGAAAACCAGGCCTTTGCACGCTATGCAACAGAGCATCCGCGTAGAGAACAGGCTTTGAGTGCCTGGAAATATCTCGAAAAAATATATCTGCTGGACTCTCTTTTTGCCCTGCAACAAGTTCCAAAATTTGCCATTGAAAAAGAGATGCAACGCATCAAAAGGGAGGATGAGGAATTTATCCAACAACTGGATGCAAAATCTTATGTGCGATGGTATCTGCCCACCCGCAGGCTCGTGAGCGATCTGTCCACCATTGCACAGTACAGAGCAGAGGAAATTCCCGCCACCATTGCCGCTTTTAGAAATTTGGATTATACCGATGAGCGGCTATACCGCAGCGGTCTGTTCAGAGATGCCATTGAAAGTCATTTCTGGCTTTTGGAAAATTGTGGAAAATCGCTGGATTCAGTTTTTATCGAATTGAAAATTTCCATCGATGCTATGCTTCCAAAACTCATGAAAGATGAGAAAAAGATGAACGAAGTGACCGACTATCTTTTCGACTTGCTCGAAAGGCATAGCCTTTTCAAAGCATCGGAATATCTGGCATTGAAAGTCCTGAATGAAAGCAGTTGTACCATCGATAACAACCTCGCCAAACAACTCGAGACCTATCGAGCTATGAAAAAAGGCAATATCGCTCCCGATATCTTGTTGAATGCCCAAATTTATAGCTCCAAAATTTTCAAAGAAAATCTTCCTAAAAAATTATCAGAGATACAATCGGAATATAGCCTTGTGGTTTTCGGCGCTGCCTGGTGCCAGAAATGTACCGAGGAATTGCCAAAAATTGCCGGTCTTTACAGCAAATGGAAGGAAAAAGGAGTGGAGGTTTTATTTATTTCGCTGGATGACAAAAGAGAAGAATTCTCAAATTTTAGCAAGGATTTTCCTTTTATTTCCTATTGTGATTTCAAAAAATGGGAAAGCCCAATTGCCAATCAATACTATGTTTTTGGAACGCCCACTATGTTTTTATTAGATAAAAAAAGGGAAATCATTCTGCGTCCTATTTCCGTTCAGCAAATGGATGCCTGGGTAGATTGGTTTTTGAAGGTTTGATGGGAGGTGACGAAGACTGCGCTTTAGCTTAGGAACGTTCCAGGCTTAAACCATCTGATTTTTCCAAACCCTCCGATTAGAACCAAATGTCTTAGAAACAAAGCGAATAAACGATTACCGAACTTGATGCGGTTTTTAGGTTGATTAAGTCTTTATGAACTTTTAGAAGGCTCTTTAAAAAATTGCTTATTTAAAAGAATAGAAAAACTAGAAAAGAAATAAACGACTAAATACCAAGCCCGACACTAAAGCGTCGGGCTTTATTATATCATCCCCCCAAAACAAAATCCAGATATTGATCTTTATGTATCAGCTTATTACTGACTATCCGATAATTTTTGGCCCAGGCATTTGGAATTTTTACCTTTTTATCGCTCTATATTACCCAAGAATCAAATACTTATTAAAAATACAATAATTATTTTCATTATTTCAAAAAAAAATATCAGGATAATTGTATTTAATAAAATAGTTCTATATTTTTACAATACTATATTATTGATTTATAAATAAAATTAAACTCATAGAAATGGGAAAAGTAATAGGAGCAATTGTCGGCATCATTGCTATCATAGTGATTTTGTACTTTACATTATCAATCATATTCTAATTATGAAGAAAATTATACCCGTAGTTCTTTTGATAACAGGACTTATCGTTGCCTATTTTGCATTATCATATTTTGGATTAGTTCCAGGATTGGGTAACCTTTTCAAATATGAGGTAAAATATGAAAAAACTGCGCTATCGCTTGAAAATGTCAAAGCCATAGCAAAACTTTTTTCACAAAGGTATTCAAATGAATTTATTGTTGAAAGAAAACATAAGAATAAGGGATATTTGTACGATACTGAAGATAAACTCATCCTTATCGTAAAAGGAACTACATATGCTGGTACTGATTTATCAAAGATGAAAGAAGAGGATATTAAAATTTCAGATTCCCTAACTTGCGAAATTACATTACCGCAGGCCGAAATACTACAAAATGTAGTAAACCCATCCGATATTAAAGTTTTTTTAGCAGAGGGCTATTGGAAAACTAACTATGATGCCGTTCAAAAAGTAAAAGTTGAAGCCGTTGCAGAGCTTGAAAAGAAAGCAAAAGATAAAAAAATAATAGATAAAGCTAATGAAAAGGCCATAGCTATTATGAAAAATTTTATGCAATCATTAGGCTTTAAAAACATAAAAGTCAATATCAAATGAAATATTTAATATCACTAATAACCATCATCTTCATACATTCAGCCTGTCAAAATAAAACTGAACAAGCTATTAATGCCACGAAGATAACCGAATCTATTAAATCAATGTCAAAACTTGGTACAACAGAATATACGTTCTCTAAAGTTGTAGCAGGTAGTGATAATCCGTGGTATTCTATTGGTGAAAGAAGATTTATTTTAAAATGTAACGTTTACGTTACAGCTGGAATAGATGCAAGCCAAATTCAATTTACTGATGCAGATCCTGTTGGTAAGAAAATAAAACTCACAATTCCTAAAGTAGAAATTATAACCTTTAATATTCCACCCGATGAGTTTGAAACAATAGATTTATCTACAGGAACATTTAGAGCAAAATACACAACTAAAGAAATTAATGAATTTCAACAAGAAGGTGAAAAACAAGTAAAAGAACAGTTGAAAGAATTCGATATAAAATCTGAAACAGAAAAAAACGCAATTCTTTTTTTGGATAAAATTCTTAGAACAGCTGGCTTTGAATCTATTGAAATAAAAACGACACCAACTGAATTGTTTAAGAATTAAGCTTTTAATTTTATTTGAAACTAATTCCGATAATTATTTTTGAATGACAATAAAAAAAACGCAGCTAGCTGCGTTTTTTTTATTACATCACCTATCCGAACTAAAATTATAATTATTTACGTG
>JBIPOO010000034.1:0-23863 GCA_044379045.1 Saprospira sp. | reverse complement strand
GCCGGTAATTTCATCTTTCCCACCTTGAGTGAGATTTCCGAGATAATACAATAAATTTATAAATGCAGTTCTGTCGAAAGGTTTTTCAAAATAAAACTGATAAATCAACTCAGAACTGACTTTCCCGTTTTCCAAAACCTCTTTCAATACCTGTTTGTTGTTATTGAAATCTGCCACTTTAAATAGCTTCATTAGTTTTCCGTAATCAGGCATGATATTCGGATCCAGCATCTGATTTGAGTACTTTTGTTCATATTTAAATACATCCAGAAAATACAAAACCATATCCGAGTTATAGACGGTATGACCTAGCTCAAAATTAAAACAATAGCCGTTGTACCAGGCTTTTAGGTCTACAACAATTTCCTCTTCTTTAGCACTGTCTTCAAGAACGAGATTTAGTAGATTACGAACTTCTACTTCACAGAAACCCATCATATCATGAAATCTCTTAGAGCCGCTAAGATGTTTTCCTATATTAAATCCACTCGTTAAACCGTCCATAGTAACGGGGGAAACACCAGTAATGAAAAATCTATCCACAAAACCTTGCTGCGTAGCGATTTTTATCGCTTCGTAAAACTTTCTAATATAACCATCCTGAGAAACAGAACGCTTAAATTCGTTTAAATCTCTTATAAGGATTTCATTGGTAAAATGATCATATTCATCAATGATAAGGTAAATAGGAATTTCGTCACCTGTTTGTTCTTTCCATAATTTTAAACTCTCAAAAAATCTTCCCATAAGATTTCCAGGAGAATTTCCTTCAATAACAAATTGTCGATCTACCTTTCCTAGTAAATTATAAATTTCCATAAATGACCGCATTTTTGTGCGGACTTTATCCAAAAAAAAATTGTAAGTATCCTCCTCTGTTTGTGTATCAATACCACTAAAATCAAATTTCAAAACCCTGTATGAATTTGCTTTAGGTGTTGGGTTTTGTCCAATGTAATATTTGGAAAAGAGTTTTTCGAATTTGTCTTTTTCCAAAATATCGTAATAATACTCAAGTATAGATACAAAGAGGCTTTTGCCCATTCTTCTCGGGCGAAGGAAAATAGAAAACTTTTCCTCCGATTCCAGTAGTTCAATGTAATTTGTCTTATCTACAAAGACACAAGCATCCTGAACAATTTGCTCAAAATTCCTGATGCCGTAAGGAAATTTCACAAGGGGCTTTTGCATGAAAATTCATTTTATACAAAGATAGGATTTTTTTGAAAATTATTCCTGCATTTTTCCCGCTCAGGAGCCCCCTTTTGCCTTTCGTCCCTCAAGGCCTTTTGGGCTGCCTCGCTTTTATTTTTTTAGCTTAAAAGAATGAAGGTAAATCTTTATTCTACTGGTAATACAAGGCGGAATCCAATCAAACTAAATGCTCTGTTGTCATATGAACGATATGAGACAAGACAATCATCTGAACTCCAGCGCCAATTTCCACCTCGCATAACGTGGCAATCATCGTTATCATTAGTACCAAGAGGATTAGTCTGATAATCGCTACAGTATTCATGTATCTTATCCAAACACCATTCAGAAACATTTCCACTCATATCATAAATTCCTAATTCATTCGGTTTTTTTGTGCCAACAGGTCTAGTTCCTTCAAATACCATTTCATCCTCATAAGTTTTTACTAAACCCCACAAAGATTTTTTCTCTACTTTTTTAATTTCAAAGCTATTATCCTCACACCAGGCCACCTCATCAATATTGTCTGAACCTGAAAATTTATAACCTCTACTCTTATTTCCTCCTCTTGCTGCAAATTCCCATTCCGCTTCTGTAGGCAATCTGTATTTCTTCCCAGACTTTTGATTTAATTTAGAAATAAATTTCTGACAATCATTCCAACTTACTGTCTCAACAGGACAATTAGGTCTATCTTTATATTCTGATGGGTTATTTCCCATTATTCTCTCCCATTGAATCTGTGTAACTGGATATTTTCCTATGTAATAACTTTGGGTTAATATTACCTTGTGCGCAGGTTTAGCTTCTGCATAAGGTAATATTTCCTTAGCTCGTGCATATATGCTTTCATAATCTGAATCATTATCTTTCAAAAATTCCTCATAGTCAACACCACTTGTTTCAAATACCGCTAATATTAAAAAATCTGAACCTTTATCTTTCAAATATTCTTCATAGTCAACATCACTTACTCCCATCATAAAAGTACCCGCCTCCACCAAAATAAATTCCATACCAAAATCATTGGTATATGTTGTTGGTAAATTTTGTTTTTGTTGAAATAATGCTTCTTCTTTTTTGATAGCGACTTTAGGTTTTTTAAATTTTTTTACAGTCGAAGATTCTTCCTGTATTTTATTTTCAGGTAAGTTAATTTTAACCTCAGGTATTACAGATTTTATTGAAAGTTCTTTGACGACATCAGTTTGCTCTTTATCAGGTATTAAATTCCTTATCCATTCAAAAGTTATCTTATCCTTATTTTCAATGATTTTATTATTGAATGTTTTCTGTTGTAATAACTCACTAGCCTCTTTTTCAGAAATACAACATTCCTGCCTGATAAAATCGACATGCTCGAGTTCTTCCAAATCAAGATTATTGGCAGCGCTATTCTTAAATATTTCATTGATCAGCTCAACAAATTCGGTTTCATTTCTTTCGAACGAAGCGATAACTTTATTTTTATCTTCTTCTGTTAAATTAAGTTTTTTGGACAAAAAATCAAGTTTACTTTGGGCTAACCTACTGATAGAACCATCTTTCATGGCATACCAATAAGCTTCTTTCCATGCTTCTATCGAATCGGCATTACTGTTTCGAATTATAGTATTCTCTTCAGCACTATTGTCGATAAAATTAGTGGCATCCAAATTGAGATATTCGGAAACAAACCAGATAATAAGTTCATTCACAGCCAAAGAAACTACCTGCAATGAACTTGAATTTACAGTTTCATTAATTTCTTCACCTTTATCATGGCTGCCTATATTACGCCAAGCCTGAATCGTCCGGAGATGGGTTAGAATTCTGAGCGGAATTTTTGATTCCACATTTTTTATAAGTTCATCCAGCATTAATTTCTCTGAGGCCTGCCTTTTCATCTCTTCAGCTCTCTCCGCCGGTATTTTTTCGTCTAGGGTAATTTCTTTTCTGTACACACATTTCAAAATCAATTCGGCCGCACTACCTGCACCCGACAATATCCCGCGCAGAATGCTTGTATTGCTAAAATTGCTGGTCAATGAAGCTAAAGCCAGTTTTAAATCAGCGTATTCCTTCTCTAACTTTTTTATTTGATTTTGAATTTCTTCCTGTTTCATATTTTTTATTTTACAAACTCAAAAATATTAAAAAATTACAGCTATTGTAGTAATTTTTCAGTTTAATTTTTGGGTAGCATATAAGACAAATAAGCTTTGTGAATTTTAAAGTATCAATCAATCGGAACAGAAATCTCCACAGTTATGAGACATTTCTAAAAATATTAAAAGATCGTATAATTCAACATCACTTGTCCATAAATCCCCAATACACACCCAAACAGGCGGGAGGTGGTGGATAATCTGCAATTCTTATTCCATCAATGGGTAGATTGGCAGTATAGCTGTCATAGTTAATTCCTGATTTCTTTTTGTCTATGAGCTTTGACATATCCTCTCTGATAAATTCAAAACCATAATCAGTTGCAATAAAAATTACATGTTCGCAGGTTGTATAATCCGGGTCAGATTCTTTATCAATCAGTAATTTTTGGCAGTAAGGACAGAGAAGGTTCTCTGAATTGTCGATTTCTATATTTTCCATATTTTATTTTTTATTAAACCTACACAATTTATTACTTAATTCCAATATATAATATACCATTTTTATCAAAATTTCAATATCTTACCAAAAAAAATTGGGCTATATGGCAGACTTAAGTAATAATTTCTGATTCCTCTTCCCTTCTCAGCTGAGATGGTTTTGGATGAAGTTGAAGAAAAAATGATTTTGGTATAACGCTCTTAATTGTTCTATTCTTAAAATTTGAATTATGATAATACCCAGGATTAGTGAAAGCAACGAGCAAAGAGCATTGCGTGCAAAGGAATCGAAACGCATACAAAGAATATATTTCAAGGGACAAAAAGATAATACTGCCCTGCTCGAGGAAATTTACAACATGAAAATATTCAGTGAGGCTGATTTTAAGGTACTTGAGTATGCAATGAAAAACATCAGTTCGGAAATTCCTAAGGTCATTTTCATCTATCACGGTGGTGGCATCCGAAATGTTAATCGAAGGGGTTCCAAATATTCTTTGGATAAAATCGATGAACAAGTTAATGAACTGGATAAGGTTCTCAACAAATTTGATGAAGTAAAGGATCTTTATAAAAAATTTAGGGACTGGCTCTCTCCTATCGATAATCTGGATACCGAGAAGAATCTCTTCCATTTCGTGACAAAGGAATTTCAAATATTCAACACTTACAAAAAACGTTTAGAGGAATTGGAGAAATTGTCCAAAGAATTTTTACTGCCTGTATGTACCCCCTTGCAAACCAATAAGATGATTATTTTGAAGCATAACAAAGCTATCGAAGTTATTAATTTCCCCAATATCGATCACGCTTTTATTGGTAAAGTACTTTGTAATTATTTTAAATCGAAACCTGAAATTTTTCCAAAAAGATTTAGCTGGATTTCTATACCCTCCAATATCAACCACAAACTTGGAGAGGCTGTTGTGTACAGCGGCAGGTTTACACAAGCCAAAAGTAGATACTTGTTATTGAAAAATGACGGGGATTGGCAATTACAGGAAAAGGAATATTTGTAGCTTGAGAAATTCTCAAAAATTTTGAAATTGAGCAAAATAATACTAGTTTTGATAATACCTTTTTTTACTTAATACTTAATAACTTTTACCTCAAATAATTATGAAATTATTATTTGTCAGTCTTATTGTCACACTCAGTTTTTGCTGCTTGTCTGTTCAGTGTAATTCAGTACTGAAACAGGTTGTAAAAACAGAAGGCCAACTTATTGATGATGTTGCAAGACATGGGGACGATGTTGCAAATGGAGCAAAAAACAATCTTGACGAAACTATAAAATCAGGTTCTAATACTGCTAGAAATAGCGTTAACAGTGTCTTTAAAAAAGGCATAGAAAAATTTAAAAAGGGATTACTTGCGTTTAGTGAGGAAGCATTAAAAGAGATTCTGGAAATGAGTCTGGAAGAACTCGAAAAAGAACAATTCCTGTTGTACCAGATTGAGACAAATACGCGATATGATTCTTTAAAGGCAGCTATTGCGAAAAAACTAAACAGGCCCAAGGTGCTTACAACAGAAGTTCGTGCACTCCTACTTGGGTTTGAAATTCAGGGTTTTAAAATCGATTCTGATAAACTTTACTTCATTTATTTAAAATACAGCGACCGCTTTTTGGCGGAGGAATTGAATGATTTACAGGTAAATAACAATTGTTCCGATGAAATCCAAACCTATGTAAAACAACTAGCCGAAAAAAGAAAAGTAAAGATTTATTCATGCGATAAAGAGGAAGAGGTGGAGGAACATTCTATTGTTTTTGACATATTAGCACTATTGATTTTGGGAGGTATTGGCTTAGCTATTTTAATATATGTATGGAAAGGACTTAAAAATTTGTTCGCTAAAAAAAATAAAAATTAGATGTACGGGTATATAGTTTATTAGTGGCCGGAATTTTTGAGTGTTACAAAATCGAGTTTCTTATACAGATATTCGGCCAAATTATCTGTACTAATATTTTCTGCTTTTGCTTCGGCTCCTCCAAGATTCTAATTATTGCTTTTGTAACAGCAATTTTCAATACTTAACTGGAGCTTGTACGAGTTTTCAAAAAAAGATGAAATATTTATACAATCGAAATAAATAACAAGAAATTCACTAATTCCATATCTTCTTTCAGCAATTCTCCTTATTTAGTACCCCTTCAAATAAAAGACACAAAAAGTCTAGCGAAATTACAACAATAAAATTAACTTATTTTATTTTCAAAACAGCATAAGCTTCAAGTGCCGAAACTTGAACATAGCTTCTAATACCATTTTCAATAATCATGGCTGTTAATTTTCCACCAAAGACACAGGCACTATCAATTCCCACAGCAAATGGAAATTCCTTTACTTCATCCTGCATAAATGGTTGATGCCCAAAAACTATATTTCCATACTTTCCATCATAAGCATCTGCCCAATACCTGTCCTCAGTTTTCTCTTCACCCAGTCCTACAAATTTTCCCTCAGGACTTAGGTATCTGGTTTTGGTAATCAAATCTAGGCCTTTAAATTCTTTTGGATTATGTCTGGTATAATGATAATCGGCAGGAAAATTAAATGGGATATACCCAACTAGTCCGCCATGTAAGGCAGTAAACCCAATCTCAGGAAAATGTAGACTATAATAGGCGTCTTTCAAGGCATTTATCTCATCGGGCTGCAGATTTTTAATTAAATCAGGGAACTCCTCGGTTCCTTTCATTTCCTTTTCTTTCCCAGTTCCGTTTTCGATGTGCTTGAAATAACGTAGAAACTTTTCTTCGTGATTGCCCAAAATCAATTTTACCTGAAAGGTAGATTTCAATTCGAAAAAACGTTTCACAACTGCCGAAGAATCCGGTCCTTTATCGATGAGATCACCTATAAAAACCAAAATATCTGTTTCTTTGAGTGATATTTTTTCGAGAAGCATATCAAGCTCCTGTATGCAACCATGTACATCGCCTACAAAAATATGTCTGTTTGGCATAGTTAATTTTTTAACTGCATAGTGAATTTTTTAAATCTCTGATTTTCAAACCAAAGGGGCCATTATAGATTTCGAGTAGCTTTTTTTCTAATACCGTAAGATCTTCTTTTGTAAAAACTTCATTAGGATGGCATATCTTATTCCTGATATCATTAATTTCAAAATAGCGTTTGAGCAGATATTCCTCAGAGCCACCAAAGTCTTGAGAATTATGATAATCAGGATATAGATTTGTTTTTCTGCACATATCTTTTAGACAGATAAGGATGGTCCCCAATGGCAAGGGTTTTAAATCAAAGGGGTCTTTTTGGTAATCGTTTAAATTAAATCTGTCAAATAAAATCTTTTCTTTATTGAAAGGTTTATCGTAATAATCGGGCATTGGAACACCATTTATCTTTCTTATCCAGTTGAAATAAGAAAGCACAATCTCATTTTCAAATGATTTGGCCAAATTTATTGCGTGGGGCGAAAAATCTTCTATCTGTAAAGACTTTGGAATTGCATTGTAAGATTTTAAATACATTTTAGTAACCCTATCCTGCCATTCTCGCAACAAATCAGTCTGATTTATTTCGCTGTCGTTTTGATAGTAAGAAGCAAATATTGCAGATAATTTCAAAAGATTTTTTTCAAGCTTTTCAGTATCACTCGACCCTAATAGGTTACTGATTTCCTGCTTAAGTCTATGCGTCAACTCATCAATATGTAACTGAGATTTTAAAGGATTTTCAAAGCATCCTGTAGCATCATACATTGCCTCTGTCAGATTTATTGTAGCAGGAGAAATGCCAAAATTTTCTTCAGCCAGAATATTATGCTTAACAAGCATTTCCTTAAAATCGTCATCGTGGCAACTTTTAAGCTTAAATCTTGCTAAATTGCCCAGCTTAAACAAAATATCCTGAAAATTATCCTTATTTACAGGTATAGCCTCTTTATGCCCAAAGGCTATATCTTTAGATACAACAATAACAGGCAGATGTTTCAAATCAATTTCAAGATAAGCAGCCAGGGTATATGCCATTGAATCAGGATTTTTTGCTGTAACGGGACTTCCTAAAACACGCTCATCATTTTCTAATTTTCGATAAGTCTCGAAATATGGTCTGCCTTCAAAATATTTTAATTTTTCATCATCTAATTTTACAACTGTAAAAAACAAAAAATTTCCTCCACTTATCTGATCCAGGTAATCATAATTATCCTCCAAAAAAGTATTAAATTCTTTGTGTTCAATTGGATCGTGGATTACAAATCCGTAAAGATTGAATTTCGAAAATGATTCATTTTCTACAATTTCTTTATTGCGTAATTTATAAAAGAAATCATATGTTGTTACGCCCATAAAAAAATATGCCCAATCCAAATTATTAAAGCTAGCAAAGAAAAATTGATAAATAAAAAGATGTAGCATTTTATAAAAATCATCAATCAAATAGACAGATTCCATAAGTTTTATTTAAGATTTTTTTTAATGTCTGATCCAAACTTTAACTCCCTAACCCCTACATAAATTCTTCCCGTATGACCCAGATTCTGAAAATCGCATTTTTCCAAGACATTAATGGATGCTATGTTATTTTCAAAGCAGTGAGCAAAGGTCTCGGCAATCCCTTTTAGCTTAAGCATTTCCAATAATAATTTGAGACTTTCTGTTCCATAACCCATTTTAGTATATTTTAAACCAATATTAAACCCAATGTTATTTGGTAATCCTGGAATAAAATCACCGTGAATCAAAAATCCAATGATATCTTGCTCATGTGTACGTTTTAACAACCAGGTTTTATAGTTTTCAGATTGGGCAGTTAAAAATCTATAAAGTTGGCTCTTTTCTGTCAACGGAAAGGGAACAAAAGCATTCATATGTGCAAGATTATCAGCTCCCTCGAAACAATTGTTCCACAACTCGTTCAAGTCCTTTTCGGTTTTGATGGAGTTGATGAGTTTGATGCGATTTTGCATATTATTTATCTACGCTAAAAAGGTCTTTTAGGATAAGGTATAAATTCAACAGCAATTGATAAAAGTGCCGGTGAAATAACAAAGGCCAATGTAATCAAAACAACCGCGTGGAGCATCGCCAATTCAATATTATTATTCTCTAAAGCTTCTTTTTCAGCCTCTTCTGTAAAGCTGGAAATAATCAGAAAACTGCTGTGAAAAAGCACTAAAGAAAAAACCCACATCCCTCCAAAAAAAGCTAAAGCATAAAATATAGCTTTGAGGTAAGATTGCTGATTAAGAAAAAAACTGACAGCGTCGGACGTAATTTCTGCAACTGCAAATAAATTGACAGAGGCGGAAACCAAGGCTGCAGTAAAAACAATCACAAATGCAATACTATGTGGTTCCGCCGATTTGAATCTTGCCTTTACTGCAAGAATAAATGTGTAAAGATAGGCTATGCCGATCGTCAGCAATAGAAATAAATTGATCAATTTAAAAATCATAATTAGAATTATTTAAAGATTGAGTGCCAGGTTGATATACTTGATTTATATGAATAAATACCAGGTGGAGAAGTACTTGTAAGTTCCCAAATATAATATTTTTTTCTATTTATACCCATAATAAATGCACCATTCCCCAGAGGTTTCGGACTATTTACCCCAAAAATTGAATGCCCCTCAACTTCTGAATTTAGTATGGTTACATCGTAATTCAATTCACTTAGAATGGTGAAGGCAAATAAGGTTCTCGTATCACAATCCCCCGTTTTCTGAACAGCAAATTCAATAGGTGAAAAAACAGCAAAAGGCTCAATATCATTACAACACCCTTTTCGATCATTTCTTGCGCTGCAATCATCCAGAAAACTTCCAAAACTAAGTGTGCAAGGACATCTATCCTTATTTCCCATTGTGACTAAGGTATATGGTATTGTCTGTATTGCACTGATGACAAATTCTAAAGTTTCAGTATAATCCAGTCTATTTTTTTCGCAATGCTCCTTTACTGCCAACAGAAATGATTCAAAGGCCGCTTTGTCATTTTCATAAAGTGAGGAGTAAACCTGTCTTACTCCAGAATATACAGTAGCTTGCCTATTTTTAATTGATTTCTGATAATCTGAATATTTTATACTAAATTCTAATTTTTCATTTTTACCGTTGTAATGATTTCTCCAGTTCCAAGTATAAAATTTTTTATCTGAATCAGCCTCTTCTTTCTTTTTGTCTTCTTTTTTTTCTTTTTCTCTAGTATTTTCTTTCTGTTTGTTATTTTCCTTCTTTCTACCTTCTTCTTTCTTCTTTTTATTTTCAGGGTCAATTATATTCTTTTCTTTTTTTTCTGATTTTTGTGCTAAGAAATTATTTTTAATTTCTTCTGAATTTAATGGCGCAAAAAAAGCCTGGACCGTAGTAAACAAAAAAATCCCAATCACTAAAGCCCAAAAAATGCTGTTTGCAGTTTTAAAAAGATCTAACGCCGTTCTGTTGTAAAATCTATAATTTTCATTCATTATCGATTTTTTATCATAATCCCAATACTCTTCTTTTTTATCTTCAAAATTATCTAATCTTTTAATGATCCAATTATCACCAAGATTATACTCACCGTTGATTAAATAATCGTAAGGGATGTAACAATAACCTTCATCACCCCAGTTATTTCCCCATGAATTTCTTACAATAAATAGCCTGTCACGATCTGAGTAACCAACACAGAGCATGGCATGAAGAGCATGTTCGGTCCTATTATTTCTGCCTTTCTCATTTTTAGATGGCATTGTTACAAGACCTTTAATTCTATGTTTGTCAAAAGAGTCATAAAGCCTAAGTGCAAAAATAATTGGAAAACCAGATGCCAAAACAGATTTCCATTTCATTAAATCAATCTCTATTTTTTCAACAGATTGAATTAAAAACGAAGCTGCCTCATCGTAAGCATGTTGCGGGGGTTTATGATTTACTAATTCGGGGAGGTATGGATAAGTTGTCTCTGAACAAGCACCGTATACTTTTAAACTTTCAATTGCATGTCTGATAGCTGAACCATTATCTGTAATTGGCTTTCCACCTATCAATCTTGCATTATAGTAAATAAAAAGTCGACTGACATCATAAGAAGCTCCATTGTATCTTTTTACAAGGTATTCATATGCTCCTGAAACTGCATTTGCAGTACAGCTGCCAACTCCTCCCTGACTTTCTATTTTGGTCATGAATCTGCGCAGATCCAAAATCGGCGGTAAATTATCGGAAATAAATTCAGTATTGGTAAAAGGAGCAGCATCGATTTCTTCTTTCGAAAAAATGTAACCTGAATCTTTCAAGACAGTTTTTGCTGAAACCTTATTACTCATCTTTTTAAATTATTTCTTCGGGATTATTTTATCTGCCATTTTTTGTATTGGATGAATCGAGCAGATAGCTCAGGTCATAATTTAAAATTTCCTCCTCAATTTTTTTACAAAATTTTTCTTTGTGCAAATGATGATAATATGTAATAGATAGCTCGTGCAAAGCTAATTCCCGAACATAACTGCTGTCATAAATCCTTGAGCTTTTATGTACAATTACGGTAGGTATTGTAAACAATAAAACAAAGACGGCATCAAATATTATTTTAAACCAACCAAGTCCGGAAGAGAGCATATTTATGGCAAACAGTATCGAATTGGTATTTAATATTATGTAATTGTCATCAGATTTTAAGGTTTCTTTTACTATCCAAGAATCCGGATTATTAGCAAAAAGATTTCTTATTGCTTCAAAAGATTCGTTTAACTGAATACTGAAGATTAAAAGTTCGACACCTGTTGCAAAAACTATTGCCAAAAAAGAAAGTATAATGAGCTTTACAATAAAATTTATTTTGTGTGCAAAATCAATCCTATACAAACCGGTAGCTGCCGATAATTTTCTTAAATTTTCTTTTTTTTGGTTAACTGTTTCAAGTATTTTCAAATTATCTACCTCCTCGTTTCCTTCCAATTTTACATCTTCATAAATCATCGTATGATTTAGCTGGTAATTTCCCAATTTTGTATGATAGGCACTAATTGAAGTTATCAATAAAAGTCTTATTAAATTATAGATAATCAATAACGTAAAAAATGCAACAGCAAGGGCGATATAAATATTTTTAAAAATAACAGTGATGTACAAAAATGTTGAAATTCCTGATATTAACGATAGTACAATTATCATTGCTCCCAAAAAGGCAAAGACTTTCAGTTCATCTTTTTTTCGATCCGGATCGATTTTATCGTACAAATCATCTTCGATAAGTATGCTGTAAAAAGCTTTCATCAGTTTTCATAAATTTTAATGATTGCTCGCATATTTCTATTGTATTGCGTCCCATCCGGAGCAGTAAATAACTCATCTTTGTCTACAATATACTTAGTGCCCATTCCTTTAGCAGAAATCCTGTTTACACTAATTCCCCGATTGATAAGCAAATCTTTAGCTCTGTTTGCCCTTAACTGATCAAGATTCGGATTTTTACTTGGGTCTGTACCATTGACATAGCCCTCAATAGACACTTTCAGATCAGGGAATTTTTTTAATATTTTTACAATCTTATCAAGTTCTTTTTCAGAATATTCTCTTATCCTGTCCTCATCACCAA
Source organism: Saprospira sp. (assembly GCA_044379045.1). GTDB lineage: Bacteria > Bacteroidota > Bacteroidia > Chitinophagales > Saprospiraceae > Saprospira. Next base: position 11,519 of record JBIPOO010000034.1, on the reverse strand, counting down.
AAAAATAAATTTCATTATTGTAATCTCCAATTTTCTGTTTTAACTTCAATTCTTTATTTTCCTCTTCAAGACTGTCAATTGTTGCTTCATGCGCTTCTTTTTCAACCTTTAATTTTTTGTTTTCTTTATTGCAATCATCTTTTTCTCTAAGCAGTTTCTCATTTCTTAACTTTAGAGAATCCAATCTTATTTTAAGACTGTCAGCAACTTCACAACATTTTTTATCTTCATAATTTTTATTATTGCTGCATCCTTCACAACGGTCGAGCAAATAAAGTGCTAATGCAATCAGTAAAAACCATTTAAGAAATTCCCAAATTTTAGGCAGACAACCGCCAAAATCTATTGGCGTATTGAATAGATTGCGATATTTGGTATCACCATCAACATTACCATTTGCTGATTTTTTAATGACCTTTCCCAGAAAATCTGCTTCCAATACTCCATAGGTTCTTTGATCCTTCTCCCAGGATCTGACAACATTTACATTTTTCAAAATTACCTGTGTAAATGTCAAATTCAGTTTTTCTGGAAGTTCTATGTTTGAAGATGGCTCAAGTATTACATTACTGAGGTTATGAAACAAAAGGCAATCATCGGTAACGTATTGTTCTGGGTTATAATCAGATGTAAATGAGGCATCAATAAGTTCACCGCTATATAGATGAACAATCGTTTTTTTGTCCTCCGGCAGATATTGCCCAGATAAGAAAGGTACCCCTTGCTCAGTGTAGAAATATCCCTTAAACTTAGACCTGATTGCCTTTCCTTCAAACATAGGATTAAACTTTTTCGTCTTCGTTAGCGTCTTTAATATACTTTTCGGGGTTTTCCTTTATTTCTTTTTTCTCTTTTTCAGCAAAACTGTCAATTGCTTCAATCGCATTTTCAGTTTCGCGTTCATTTTGTCTTTGAACAATTTTTACAATTCTGATTGGATTAAAATTAGTTTTAAACTTAGTTATTTTTTTCTTCTCATTAACTATATGCTCAATACTGATGCCCTGTTTGGCCTCTAGTATCTGATTAATATTTTCAGACATGTAGTCGTAAGGTCCTTTGATAAGCATCAATTTCAGAAGCACTGGCGCAATTTCAAGCATCATTAATAGGAAGCGTACCAGCCATATAGGCCATCCTGCGGCACCAAAAATTTCAATTTCCTGTCCAGGTACAATCTTATTGGTTGCAGGATCAAATTTCGGAACATTTTTACCGTGTGATGAAAGTCTTTCAAGCATCATAATCTGATCTAAAAATCCAGGATGTAGTTCTTTTGTTGCTCTCAGCACAGAATCCTGCATTCGCTTAATCTTATCCTTATTAACTGATTTTTTACTTTCAAGTAAAGCTAGCTGAGTTCTTAACTCTTCAAGTTTTTTTAATTCAAAATCACGAATTTTTTCTTTTTTACGTGTCTCAGGTCCATCTCCCCCTCTTCCACTCTCCCCATTCATTTCTTTATTAACCTCATCATTAGCTTTTTGGTATATCAATTCCTGGTCTTTCACCTCCTGCTTTTTGATGTTATATTCTTCAATATTACTGCTATCGCTTTTAGTTTCTGCTTGTAAAACTTCATAAGTCTTACTCAGTGCTAGTTGATCCATCGACAACTGCCATTCTCTCTGAATTTCTTTTTGAAAAATATAAGTTTCCAATGGCGCTGATATACAAAAACCAATTAAGACAGCCATACCAATTCTTGGTAAAGCATTAAAAAGTTCAATGAAGCCCATTGTTTCTTTTCCATCTCCCTTACCAGTTGATGAAACAATGAAACGGTCTAAATTTAAAATAATTATGGACCATATTATAGCAACTGGTATGGTTACAAACCAATTGCCATGCATCAAAACATTACCAGTAACAGGGTCTTTAGCACCTGCAGGATCGGGATATGAAAAAATAATGTGCATTGCAAATCCCATCGACAAAAAGGCTAATACCGCAGTTGCTAAAACCACGCCACCTATTCCAACATATTTTACATGATCAGAGTGGCTTGAATACTTCAATATCTGAGGGTCAGCGCCCGCACACCACCATAAAAATTTTGTGACACCTGAGGCTTCTTTTGCTTGATAATCAACATGTTCATTCATGACTTATCTCTATTTTTTTCGGTTAAAATTTGATTATATTTTGATAAAGATGGATTTGCACTGAAAATTGGGCTTTCTTTCTTACAGTATGAGGTTAGCTTTTTATTTAAAGGTAATTTAGTTCTTTTTATTTCTATTAGGCATTTTTCTATATTTTTCGTCAAGAGTCTTTTATTCTTAACTATCACTGATTCGGTTACAGGGTAGATATAACTCTGTGAAATAATTTCATTATCAGAAATCTTGTGAGTTTCTAATGATTTTATATTTTCTGCGGGAATTGATAAAGTTTGGCTAACAGTGCCGCTAAGTCCGTGAACGCTAAGCGTAAAATCTCTGTTATTTTCTGTTATCAGTACTGAGGTGGAATTACCTCTAAGATCTTTAGCAACTGGAAATAAATCTACTCTTGAAGCACCTTTTACCTGCCAATAGAGTGTGGCCTGACTCCCGCTTACAATTTGATTAGGCTCAACTCCACCCAGTATATTTTCTTTTTCAGAAATCAGCGGCGAAAACAATATCTCAAAATTGATTATTTCAGGTTTTTCACCGCTAATTGTGAGTCTTATTACATTGAAGATAATTCTGTAAAATGGCATTATAACCATTATCAGTAACACAGGAGTAAAAAATAAAACCCCTTGAATTATAGTAAGCTCAGAGATAAATTCATAAAATCTTATCATAGTATGCGATTGGCACTTCAAAAATACAGAAAAAAATCATTAAGTGGTTTATGTAACCTACCTAAAAATTAAAAACTTTGATTTGATGCTAAACAATGATAATTTTTTTTTTAAACTATGTGATTTCACATCAATAGTTGAGTCCATTCCCCCTACACAAAAACCACCTTCACCTTATCTTCCGGGTTTTTATTGCTGTCTTCAACGAGGCATTGCGCCTCGAGGCGATAATCTGATTTGGCAGCTTTGATGGTCTTGAAAATTGTGGCGATACCTTTGCCTATAACATTGCTATGCTCAAGTTTTTCGATGTTGGAGTGCTGAAATTTGAAAGGCAGTTTAAAAAATACAATTTTGGGAGATTTTCCATCCAGTTCAATTGCCTCGTCCGAGATCCACTCTCCAAGGACATATTCGTCGATTTTCTGATTGTCGCCCCTGCCTCTTGTGTAGCGCTCTATAAGCTTTACTTTGACATAAGTGACAAGCGCAGCGGCATTTGCAGTAAATTCGAGCTCCGCATTGAGGGTTTCGACTTTATAGGGATAAACCTCGAGGGGTTTTAGTTTTATTTTTACGGAATCGAATCCGAGCCATTTTTTTACTTTTCCGAACATGGGGCTTTATAGAACTTGGGCTTTGGGTGACTACTAATTTTCCACTACCAATTTCTCTGTCACAACGCCCATTTCGCTTAAAATCTGGACGGTATAGAAACCGGGGGCGAAGCCGCTGAGATCGAGCTGATAAGTGTTCTGACCAGCCTCAATTTCAAAGGCATTATTGTCGAGGACTGTGCGGCCATCGGCTGCAAGAATGCGAAGTCTTGATTTGGAAGATTTGTCGGAACTAATGCGAAGTTGAACTGTTGAGCTTGCAGGATTTGGAAAAAGCTCCGTTTTGAAACTTTCTGCAATGGATTCTACTCCACTTACAATTGCAGTTCTGAAGGTAAAATCGGCCGATTTACCTGCACAGGTGTATGCGCTGCTATAGGGCACTATAGACCATTTGTAATCTCTGTTCGACAAGAACTCTGTTGCAGGTACGTTAATAAAATTCTGTCCGTTTACAATCGTGTAAAGTACCGTTTCAACAGGCATTCCCAAAACGGTTCTCTCCAAATTAAAAACCCATTTTGTAGCAGCAGTAGCGCCACGCGTGTCCCACTCGAAACGAACATTGTTCACTGGAGTTACCAAAGTAGCGTTCATTGGCATGATTGCACTTATACTGTCGGAGATGATTGTTGAAAGATTGCCGGGAGCAGGGGTATTTAGCCAGCCTCTCTGAGTAATATCGGCTCGAATGGCATCCTTTTGTTCCTGACTAAAACGACTCATACAGTTATCGCTGGAATAAGACATAAAATAGCTTGGGTCGGGCGTGATAACTGTTCCTGTTGGATCTTGCACCATAGTACTGATAGGACAGCTGTAACGGTAAGAGATATAATCCGCTTCGGTATCACAAAATCCGTCACCTGCGACTAAACAATTGTTTCGGGCAACATTTTCAACAGGATAGCCATTGATATCGGCAGGAGCTGGTGACATGCTGTAAAGTGAAGGTGCATTAATACCCTCCCAACCGTAAAAGGTGTGCGGCAAGGTAAAGAAATGCCCAATCTCGTGTGTAATCGTAGTAGAAATTCCATTTGCATAGGGCGTACCCATCCAAACAAAATCTTCTCCGGGAGAATAATAACCCGCAACGGGCTGACTAACATTTGAATTAACAAAAATATTGAGTGTGTTTGGCACTTTGGCATTTCCCATAGCATTCATTACACCCCAATCGTAAGAGTCGCTGTGCAGATAATCGTCATACAAAAAACGAACGTTTCCGTTCAAAAAGAAAAACACATTCTGATCGGCAAAATCTTCATTCAGTTTACAGAGCATTTCTATCGCCTCCTCGGGCTTGTGCGCTCCGCCACCACCGGATGAACCAATGAGGTGTATGGTCACAGGAACGTAAACCGTATTTCTAAATTCAGGAGTCTGAACTGCAGTTCTGTTTCTTAACATTCTGGCTTTAATAGCGGTATCGTCGCCATGGCGAACGCCGCACTGATGCTGAGCTGTGAGTAAATTAAAAGTGAGCAGAAGAGATAAGAGGAGTATTTGATTTTTCATTTTGTATTTTTTTGTATCAAGAAGTACGAAGTATGAAGTATGAAGTATGAAGTATGAAGTATGAAGTACGAAGTTAGAAGTATGAAGTTAGAAGTATGAAGTTTGAAGTTTGAAGTTTGAAGTTTGAAGTTAGAAGTATGAAGTTTGAAGTATGAAGTATGAAGTATGAAATATGAAATTTGAAGTTTGGAATATGAAATTTGAAGTTTGAAATATGAAATATGAAATTTGAAGTATGAAGTATGAAGTATGAAGTTTGAAGTTTGTCTCGTCTTTCGGACGAGAAGAAGTTAGAAGTTAGAGCAGCTATTTAATAATTTCAATTTTTTTGCTTTGAATACCATTTTTACTAATCATTTGAATGATATAAATTCCAGAGGGCAGATTTGATGTATTAATTGTGGTAAAGTGTTCTGCAGCAGGTTCAGTGTTGAAAGGTGCCGAGCTAATGATTTTTCCGTCAGCTGATAAAATTCTAAGGGATAGTTCTGTTTCTTCTGTCAGTTTATAAAAAATGTTAATTTGATCTCCTTTAACAGGGTTTGGATTGACGGAAAATTGCGGAACTTCAGAGATATTTTGAACCGAAACAGGCATTTGAACTGTAAATGTTGTGGGGTTTGAAAAACCTGCGCAGGTAAACCCATTGCTGTAAGGCATCACCTGCCAACGATAGGTTGCGCTGTTTATAAATAAGTTTGAAGGCAGTTTGGTAGAATTGCTCGGCACAATAGCATTATAAATAACTCCTACCGGAGTACCGAAAATCAGCCTCTCTACAAACAAAATATATTTTTCAGCAGGACCAACTCCTTGTATGTTCCATTGAAAACTGATGCTGTCCTGAACCTGTACCTGAGAAGCATTCGCTGGAATTGAGTGCGTAATTGCATTCCAGTTAAGACTGTCGGTATTAGGCGCCGGAAAAAATAGCCAATTCCTGTTTACCACCGAAGTCATAATGGCCGTTTTCTGCTCAGCTGTAAAATTGTTAACACAATCATCATAAAAATAGGACATATACAATGTCGGATTTGGGTTGATTGGCGTTCCTGCCGGATCGAGCGCAGTGCCCGAAAGGGGACATTGGGCACGTTCCGAAATATAATCTGCATCGGTATCGCAAAAACCATCGGCCGAACTGTAGCAGTTGGCAAGTGGTCCTGTACGATCAACATATTCAACCTCTCTCCTACGCCATTCGGTTCCGATAGAATCGGGAGCAGGTGTATTGAAATGCAGCTGACGGGCATCGATATTTTCCCAACCGAAAAAGGTATGTGGCAGGGTAAAAAAGTGACCTATTTCGTGCGTTATCGTCGGTGAGTTGGAATTTGCATAAGAATTCAGCATAAAAACATAATCGCCTCTTCGCGAATAATAACCGGCAACACCGCCACCCGCACTGCCATTGGTAAAAATATTCAGGGCAGTTGTATCTTTGTAAGTAATCATGCGGTTAACTGCCAATGAATCGTAGGCATCGGCAAAAATCAGGTCATCGCGCAGGTAGCGCAATGAATCCTTGATATAAAAACGCAGGTTTTGATCGGCAAAATCATTATTGAGTCGGCAAACCATTCCCAAAACATTCTGAGCAGCTACAAAACCCTGCCCATTGCTGTTTCCTACAATGTGAATCACCAAGGGAATGTGTATTGTAAAGCGGCTGTTCTGAATATTACGAATTGTTTGCAAAGGTATCTCTGCCCTATTGCGAAACATTTGTTCACGCACTTGCAAACCCTCCTCATAACTGAGTCCACAATTCCCCTGCGCAAAGGAAAATGCAGAAAAAGCAATCACAAAAAGAACGGTTAGAACTGATCTCATTTAGTAGAGCTGAAGATTTACAGACATTTACAAAACGGCATCTCCAGGGAAAAAACAAACCTAAAGATGCCGTTGTGCGTATTTTCAATTATTTCTGAAGTTATTTTTGAATCATCAGTTTCTGCTGAACAGAACCCATTGGCGTTGTAAGCACAACGATGTACAATCCATTATTAAGACTTGAAACATCTACCAATTCTACATTATCACCAGCATTCAGCTCCAGATTATTAACATTCAGAACCTGTTTGCCATCCATAGCATAAATGTTCAAAGCAGCTACTGTTGGATTTGGGACATTCATCAATAATTCTGCAGATGAGTTGCTGACAGGATTCGACAAAATTTTAAAATCGAATGATGATGCAAAATTCTCAACAGCAGTGGCAGGTGCCTGAGTTGTAAAACCAAATGGTGCTGAGTATGCAGAACAAGTTTGGTACTGATTGAAAGGTTTTACTTTCCAGGTATATTGTCTTGGGAAAGTTAACTTAGAAGCAGGAATTACCAATGAGTTGGTTCCATAAACAACTGATTTTTGAATTGTTTCAATTGGCGTACCAAAAAGCGTACGCTCCAAAACAACTATATAACCTGTTGCATTTGGCACAGCTCCCCAAGTCAAAGTTACATTACCAGTCAATTGAAAGGTACTTCCACTTGCAGGAGCAGTAGCTGTTACAGATGTTCCGCTAACAACTGCATTAGGAGTTGGCGCAGCAAGGTTTGACCAGTTGCGGCTAAGGATATCGGCTGCCATGGCGCTTTTCTGGTTAGCTGTAAATGAATCGACACAAGCATCTGCAAAGTATGACATGATAAGTGATTCGGTCGGATTTATCAACACACCCTGAGGGTCTCTTCCACCCGATGCGTAAGGGCAAAAAGCACGGTAAGAAATATAATCGGCAGGTGTATCGCAAAAACCATCGGCTGCGGTAGCACAGTTGGCTCCGCTACCCGTACGGGCTACTCTTTCAACTGGATCACCACCTACAGAATTTGGAGCAGTGCCATCGTTGAAATTTGTTCCTTCCCAGCCAAAAAAAGTGTGTGGCAAACTAAAAAAGTGACCAACCTCGTGTGAGCCAGTGCTTGAAGAGCCATTGGCCATCTGATTCAATACAAAAATATAATCTCCGAAGCCACTGTAATAAGAAGCCACCTGATTGTTTACAGAGGCACTCAAATAGATATTAACACAATTGGCGCTTTTGTTGCTAATCATATAGCTCGAAGCGGAAAAGCCTGAACCATCATTATAAACATTAGTATTATTGGCATAGCGTACAGAGTTTGTTGCATCCTTGAGCACAAATTGCACATCCTGCGTACGATAGTCATTATTCAAATCACAATGCATATCGAAAACCTGATCAATGTCGACATAACCTCCGCCGGCATTGTCGCCTACAATTGTGTACTTTACCGGTATGTAAGTTACCGCTCTTTGGTTTTGAAATGCAGCAATTGCTTCGGCACTGATATTTCTACGATTTTCGAGCATACGTTCTTTTATGAGCGCACCGTCTTCGAGACCTACAGAACAACCGCTCAGACCAGCCTGTTGCGCAAATATTGGAAATGATACAAGGCTCAATAAAGCAATTTTAGTTAAATTTTTAAGCTTCATAATGTTGTTTAGATTTGGATAGGTAAATTTAGTGCTGAGTTAATAAATTTGTCATAATCTTTAGCTAGATACAGATTTAAAAAATTATCAACTCTTTCAAAGCATTGCAAATATAGGAAATAATGTCTTAGTCAGGAACATTAATAACACATTTTTATTACTTCAATAAGATAAACATCAGTTGATAATTTTGAGTTCAAATAAATTTTTAATTATTTTTTTCTGATAAAATTACTAATTTGGCGTTTCAATTACCAGTTCAAACCATGAATGCAGGTTTAATAACTTTCATTACACTGTTTTTTCTATCAAATTTCTTGTTTGCACAGCCGATGCTGAGTAATCAGGGTGCGCTTATTTCCATCAAAGACGGGGCTTTTGTTGCTGTTCATGGGAACACAATGAATGATAATGGCGGATTATTTGATAATTCCGATACTCTGCACCTTTTTGGTGATTGGGAAAACAATGCCGGCAATGAGGGTTTTAACAGCATTGGGGAAGGCGTTGTAACACTGCGCGGAGAAAATCAAACTATCAGCGGAGATAACATTACAAGGTTTTACGAATTAAGGCTTGAAAACAGCGGTGTTAAATTTGGCCGCTCTATTGATGTTTATGTCGATGGTTTTTTAAAACTCAACGACCGTGAACTGAATATGGACACCAATGTTGTGCATGTTTTTAATACAGATGCAATCAATGCAGTTCAAAGCAGCCTGAATGGAAATTTTGGTTTTGTTTCGGCCCTTGGTAATGGTGGTTTGCTTAGACATAGTAGCAGTACGGATGAATATGTTTTTTATCTGGGCTCAACCCAGGGCGTTAACCGATTCAGACCTATACACATCAGCCCAAACGATAACAATGCAAATGCTTTCCGGGCACGCCTCGCCAATACCGACCCAAATAATGAGGGCTATGACCGCAGCCAAAAAGTATTCGAAATTTGTGATATCAATCCCAATTTCTATCACAGAATTGCCCGAACAATTGGCAACAGCCCAGCAGGATTGAAATTTTTTATTGACAACACCGATGGAACTTACAATGGCCTGGCTCATTGGCAGGCGCTGCAATGGAACGAGGAAACAAGTATCAGTAATATTGGAAATTTGTATGGCTTAACCGCCCTTACAGGCGATTCAGCCGTCTCTGACTTTAGTAGTTTTCCTTTTGCCTTGGCAAATCTTAGTCCGGAAATTGATCTAAATGCAGCAACAAATCCGCTCTGCAGCAATATTCCACTTAGTTTGGAAGCAGAAGGCAGCTACAGTAATTTTTCTTTTATTATCGATTCTCTGTTGCTACAAACTGGTTCAAGTAATACTTATAATGGACCCCTTACTGCAGGATTTCATCCCGTTTGGGTGACAGCCGACAATGGCATCTGTGGCAGAACAAGCGATACGATTTTGGTGGAAGTATTTCAGGCACCAAGCGCAGTAGTCTCGCCAGATACAATTATCGTTGAGGGAACTGCTGCTACACTTTATGCTTCCGGTGGCGATTTTTACGATTGGAGTCCTGCCCTTAATCTGGGATGTAATTCATGTCCAACAACATTGGCAAATCCGACACAAACAACAGCCTACACGGTTATTGTAGAATCGATAGAGGGCTGTACCGACACTGCTAATGTTGTGGTGGAAGTTAAATCCGATGTGGGTCAGGTACTGTTTATTCCCAATGTTATCACGCCAAACAATGACGGTTACAACGATAGCTGGCGCATTGAAAACATTCAACTTTTTCCTTCGAATCGTGTTTTAATTCTAAATCGCTGGGGAGATATTGTTTATCAGTCCGATTTCTACAACAATGATTGGGACGGAAGTTTTGGTGGAGGTTTATTACCGGCAGGAACCTATTATTACGTATTAGACCTCGGTCAGGGATGGGGCATTTTCAAAGGCGATGTGACAATTATCAGAAAATAGTTTTATGTCAAAAAGTAAAAATAAATCTGAAATAAAAGTAGGGACACTGTTGCTTGCCGAGCCATTTCTCGAAGATCCTCATTTTCGCCGCTCGGTTGTTTTAATCTGCGAACGCAATAAGGATGGCAGCCTTGGTTTTATTTTGAATAAACCGGTGGGAATGAACATCTGCAACCTCCTCTCCTCTTTTCCAGAATTCAATTCAGAAGTTTATTATGGTGGGCCGGTACAAACCGATACCATTCATTACCTGCATAGCAAGGGTGATTTGATTACAGATTCTGTCGAAATAGACAAGGGCCTATTTTGGGGTGGAAATTTTGAGGAGGTGAAATTTTGTGTCGAAAATGGCCTTATAACGCCTTTCGATATCAAGTTTTTTATAGGCTATAGCGGTTGGGGCGAGGGTCAACTCGATGAAGAAATGACCTACAATAATTGGATTTTAGGGGCGGTGGACCGAAACTATATATTTAACAGTCATAGCGATGCCAAAAATCTTTGGGCAAAGGTACTTGAAAATGAAGGCGATGTTTATGGTGTGATTGCGCAGATACCCTTGCCAAATTGGAATTAATCATTTACGCTGCATTGCGTATTTTACTACATAGTTTCTTTTTAGAGATAACAATACATTGGCAGGTTCTCTTCTGCTTCGAGAAAAATTGAGCTTATCATGTGATGGAATTAGCTAAAAAAAACCACTGAGACAGTACTATCCCAGTGGCTGTGAGGAGGCAAATTACCTGATGCTCAAATTCATTTACTCTACTTCTCCCGGAGCTTCATTTGGCGGTAAATATGGCACTCTTCGCATGATTATAATGGTCCCAACTATGTTTTTCAGTTCCATTACTTCGCGGGTCAGAAAACGATATTTCATTTCGCCAACAAGGTTTTGAGACAGCATCGTATTTTTATCGGAACCGCAGCATGGAGTAACTTTACAGATAAAGGCATCATCCAGAATGAGGCGTGCCCTGTCCATCACATAAGGTTTTGTACACTTATTTTTGGGCAGCTCCATAAAGAAATTGTTGTTTTCGAAACGCAGCTTAGGCTGCTCAGTTTCCCAAACATAGGCGATGTCCTTAGCTGCTGTTATCATCTCTGTAACCTGCCAGTGGGTATTATCGAAATTAAAAGCTGGCATTATTGGTATCCAACTGTCTCTGAGCTCT
>JBIPOO010000189.1:0-7520 GCA_044379045.1 Saprospira sp. | reverse complement strand
CGCCTTTTGATCCAAATGTATTTGAAATGATGAACTTCAATGTTGATCAAAATGATTTTACGCAATTCATGTATATCATACCATTTTCAGCAAATAATGCACTTGTTGAATTTACGCGATTTGGGTCTAAGCCTTTAGAATATGATTATGCAACACAACTGTTAGACAAATATATTCTGGAAAACTTTGGGTCATACGAAATTTTGAACACTGAATTCGGCTCAATTCCAATGACTACATGGACAAACGCTGTCCACTCTTCCAAATCAGTTTTAAGAACAGGTACAAGTGCTAACCTCATTAAACCTAGTACTGGTTATGGATTCAAAAATATGTATCTTTTTGCCGAAGCAGTTTCTCGAAGAATTGAATCCAATAACCTACTAAATTTCAACAAAATAGCTTTACCAACTAAGCGAAGATTTAAATTTTATGATAGTTTGCTGCTAATCATTCTCTTTTTTTGGCCTTCGAAAGGAAAGACAATATTTTCTAAATTATTTTACAAAGTACCAATTAAAAGGATTTTTACATTCTTGGATGAGCAAACGACATTAAAGGATGAAATTAAAATTTTTTCAGCCTTACCCATATTACCATTTTTAAAAGCCTTGTTTTTATACTGTGTGCGTTCCGTTATGTTTCGTTACATGCTTGCATTTTTATTTGTTCTGGGCTACAATATTATTTACTTACTTCAGCCCGATTATTTGCCCTATTTTAATTACCCAATCCTGTTAGTTGGATTTTTATTAGTAGGCATTCCTCACGGTGCATTAGATCATGTAATTTCAAAGAAAAACGATAAAGGGCTATTTCGTTTTATAGCTCAATACCTGTTTTTGATAATTATCAATTTTGCTTTATGGCAAATAGATACTACCCTTGCCCTAATGCTGTTTATTGGTTATTCTTCTTTTCATTTTGGTGAATCTGAGTGGATTGAAAGCGACGGAAAGATCAATTCATTAAAAGGAAAAATACATTCTTTCTTTATTGGTTTAGCGGTATTGGTGTTTATTTTAATTACGCACCTTGATGAGTCAAAATTGATAATATCTCATATAATCGGATTGTCTTTATATATTTCAGACGCTCTCATGTTACCTATTTCTATCTTGACTTTTGGATATTTATTGATACGCACATCAAAATCTAATCGTAATTCAACTATTGGCCTTTTATTTCTTTTGCTTTTAGGACTGTTGGTTCCTCTTTTTGAAGCATTTTGGTTGTACTTCATTTTTCAGCATAGTACCAATGCCTGGAAACATCTCAAAGATAAACTATCAATGAGTTCAATTCAATTATTCAGCAAAGCACTGCTTTACACTTCTGGTGCTTTTGTGCTATTTTTTATTTTGATATGGTACAGCGCTTATTTTAAATCTATAGACAATTTCTGGGCTTTAGTATTTGTATTTTTATCTTGTATCAGCTTCCCCCATTTTATTATTATGCATTCGTTTTACAAAAAGTAATATGCACGCTTACCAATTTTACGCTTTTAATTTTTTAAAAATTAAAGATGATGAAAAAGTAACAAACAGAGACAAAAAAAGGAAACAGTAAAATCTGTTCCCTTTTTGATTATTTATGTGTGAGCGAAAGTTTCGCTGTTTACATTATTGCTTAGAGTTTATACATCACAGCTTTACAAGCCTTTACAGTTCTTTCTATGCTTGGCATAAATTCCTCAACATAGGTTGGAGCATATCCAAGTGAAGTATCACGGCTATTAACACGTGTCACAGGAGCATCGAGATAGTCGAATGCGTGTTTTTGAACCACATAAGATATTTCGGATGCAACGCTTGCAAAAGGCCATGATTCATCTACAACAACGATTCTGTTGGTTTTCTTTACTGAATCGAGAATCGTTTTGTGGTCCATTGGGCGAATTGTTCGCAGGTCGATAACTTCTGCAGAAATGCCTTCTTTCGCCAATTCTTCTGCTGCGCCCATCGCCACTTTCATCATTTTATTGAAAGAAACAATTGTTACATCGGTACCTTCGCGTTTTACAGCAGCAAGGCCAATTGGAATGAGGTATTCCTCGTCAGGAATTAGTCCTACATCTGAGTAGCAATGCTCCGCTTCCATAAAACAAATTGGATTATCGTCGCGAATTGCCGATTTCATTAAGCCTTTTGTGTCGTAAGGGTCAACAGTGGATATAACTTTGAGGCCAGGCACCTGAGCCATCCAACTTTCGAAGGTTTGAGAGTGCTGTTGCGCCAATTGTCCGGCTGCTCCAGTAGGGCCACGGAAAACGATTGGACATTTGATGGTACCTGCCGACATATGTAAAATCTTAGCAGCATGGTTTACGATTTGGTCGAATGCCAGAATCGCAAAGTTCCAGGTCATGAATTCTACAATTGGACGCAGACCAGCCATTGCCGCACCTACACCAACAGAGGCAAAACCCAATTCAGCAATTGGAGTATCAATAACTCTTTTAGGCCCGAATTCGTCAAGCATACCCTGACTTACTTTATAAGCACCATTGTACTCGGCTACTTCTTCGCCCATTAGGAATACTCTTTCATCGCGACGCATTTCTTCGCTCATTGCTTCGCGCAGTGCCTCGCGCAGACGTACTTCTCTCATTGCCATATTGTTATAGTTTTTGTTATTATATTTATAATAGACTTTCTACAAAACTCGCTACGCTACAAAATCACTCATTACGATTAAATAAATCATTATAACCGGTTGAAGCTCGAAAAATACAATGCTTTAACTTAAATCAGTAATTTTTTTTAAGATTTTTATAATTCGGTTGTTCATTTTAGTGTAGAAAGAATCATTGCAACCTTAAAACCCAAAACCTGATTACAGTATCCGGGTATTTCCTCATCGGCATTTGCACACTGTTCGGGGCATTCACAACCCAATGGACCATTGGTTGACATTCTGAAGTTACAATTGACACAGCAGACTCCCTCACAAATTAAACAAATAGGAAAATCACTATCTTCGTAATCTGCTCTAAAAATTCCTTTTGACAGTTCCTTAAGTAAAAGGGCTTTTTTTCTTGAATTTTTTTCTGTGTCTGTACAATGTATAGAAAGGTAATATCGATTTGTATTGAATGTAGTTACAAATATACTGTCTATACTTTCAATTCGGGGGTCTGCCATCAAAATCGATTTTCTTAAAATTTCCTCTTTTACAGCAAACTTGAATTTATTTGTGGGTTCATCATATCTCACTAGGATATTGTTTACAGGATCGAAAATAGCGCTTTCAACTTTTTTTACGCCTTTCTTTTGTGCAAACAAATGTATGCTATTGACTAAAAGTAAAATCAGTAATAAGCATTTTAAGAGCGTTTTCATATTGTCTTATATTTATCAGAAGGGATGCAATATGTCATACTAATTGCTGATGGTAAATGGCTCGATTAGTCTTTTGTCATTCCAGCGGATTTCGAAAAAGTAAAGACCCGGATTTGTAATTTGTACAGGAAAAGAATCGAATTTGTCAAAAATATTGTTTGTAGAAATGATTCGACCGTTAAGATCATAGATACTTATGTAAGCCTTTTCGAATAAAATAGTAGTGTTTGAACTAATCAATTTTTGAGTAGGGTTAAAGAAAATCTGATAATTTTCTAAGAGTGAAAAATCTGTATAACTTATTAAAGGATCACAAAGATTATTAAAAATACAAACACTGGTATCGAAAGCAAAATGAATTAGAAAATCTGTTGGAATGGTATCGAGCGTAGTACTAACCTCATAAATCTCGGCAGTGCCACCTATTTGACCAAAAAAAGACAATCCGCCTGTTCCAAGTGTATCATTATTAGAATTTGTAAGCGCTGAAATGAAGGGATAATATATACACTCAGTATTTGCTCCTCTGAAGTTGATAACATATCTTAGGAGATTTGGATTGGAACTTGTGTCGATGAGTATTTCTTTGATGCAGAATGAATCGCAACTTATCTGAGCATTTGAACTAAAGGATTGAAAGACTAAAATGATACTTAAAATTATTTTAATTGGCATGATATGTTAATGTAGTTTTATGAATAATATTCTCAAAATAATATTCCGGTTTTTAATGTTGCCTTTCGACTCCAAATTTAGAATAAATGTGATATTTTTACTAACAAAACTAACACAGTTTCAAACTTTTAAAAATGAAACCAACAATTTTTATATTTACAATGATGTTATTTAGTTCAATTCTTGTTGCTCAATTAGCTGACAAAGAATCGAATAAGTACAAAACAGTCAAAATTGGAGATTATGAGTGGATGTCAGAAAACCTTCGCTCCACAAAATTGAATGACGGAAAATCAATTGCGCTCGCCAAAAACAAAGATGAATGGATGGTGTATTGTAAAAAAAAGCTCCCCTGTTATTGTTATTATCAGTTTGATGTGCAATATAAAGACTATGGTTTTATCTATAATTTTTACGCATCGCATCACAACAAAATAGCACCCGAAGGGTGGGCTATTCCTACCGATGATATCTGGACAGAAATGGTTTTTTCGGTAGGTAAATACGATTCTACAACTGCTCAAAAACTTGCTTACAACAGCGGTTGGTCTTCTGACGGAAAGAATTTCAACAAAACCGGATTTTCGGCAAAGCCTTATGGTTATCTTAAATTTTGTGGCGCTTTTGTTGATCTAAATTATAAAAATGTCTCTTATTGGAACATAAATCGAGAGGATGAGGATAATGGCGAAAATGCTTGTAATTTCTCAGTTTCAGAAAAGGATGGAGTCCTAAAGCTAAGTCATGGATTTTCTGGAAACACAGCGGGTTCCTACATCAGATGTTGTAAGAAATTAAATGCTACAGATGAAGATATCGATAAATAATTCTTAAGTTAGAATCTGATTTAAATAGGCAAACTATATGGCTTGCCTATTTTTTTTGTTTAAAGTTCATTCTAAGTTATTTGCCAAGTTCTGAATTTGCAGCATTATTATTTTTATTAATAATTGATAAAAATTATAAATTTGCAAACTATCTGTCCTTATTGGGATATGATATTTGCTTTATATAAGAATTAACCAAACTAAATTTTAGCCTAAAATGCAACTCAAAAGAAGCAAAATAGCCGGTATAGGATTCTATGTTCCTAAAAATATAGTAAAAAATGATGACCTGAAAGATGTAATGGAAACCACCGATGAATGGATTCAGGAACGCACCGGAATAAAAGAACGTCGATATGTAGAACGTTTCAAAGAGAATACAACAACAATGGCGGTTGAAGCTTCGAAAATTGCCATCGAAAGAGCAGGAATAACTGCCAACGATATTGATTTTATCATTTTTGCTACGCTAAGCCCTGATTATTTTTTTCCTGGTTGTGGCGTGTTGTTGCAGCGTGAATTGGGCATCAAAAACAATTGTGGTGCGCTCGATATCAGAAATCAGTGCTCGGCCTTTGTGTATGGACTGTCAGTTGCTGATCAGTTTATCAAAACCGGCATGTACAAAAATATACTTTTGGTTGGATCAGAAACACATTCAGCAGGTCTCGATTTTAGTACCCGTGGTCGAAATGTCTCAGTTATTTTTGGCGATGGTGCAGGAGCTGTAGTGTTACAGCCAGCAGAAAAGCAAAATCAGGGAATTTTGTCAACACATCTTCATTCTGAGGGCTTACATGCCGAAAAACTTGCCTTCCTGCATTTGGGTGGGCATAGCGGTGTATTTACAGGCGATCAGACTGATTTTCAAAGTTCTGGTAAATGGGGTTCACTCTTCGTAACACAGGAAATGATTGACAACGGTACAGCTTTTCCAAATATGGATGGCCCTTTTGTTTTTAAAAATGCGGTTGTTCGTTTTCCTCAGGTGATCATGGAAGCACTTGAAGCCAATAATAAAAAGCTTAGCGATATAAATATGCTCATTCCGCATCAGGCAAATTTACGTATAGCACAGTTTATACAGGAAAAACTTGCTTTGCGAGAAGATCAGGTCTATAATAACATCATGAAATATGGCAATACCACTGCGGCATCTGTTCCTATTGCACTTTGTGAGGCTTGGGAATTAGGCAAAATTAAAGATGGCGATTTGGTTTGTCTGGCTGCTTTTGGCAGTGGTTTTACCTGGGGATCGGCGTTGATTGAATGGTAACTATCGTTTTATTCAGTCGATAGCAGGCTAAGATTTGTCTTAATTTTGACTTATTTTGGAAAAATAAATATAAAATCCTTAATATTGCAGTAGTTTAATGGCGCAAGCCAAGTTTATTTATCGAAACATTAAATTCATATCAAAAAAATGCTTAGTCTAAAATCAAAACTGATGGGTCTCGGCTTTGTGGCCCTGTCATTTTCCGCTTTTTCGCAGGCGCCTGCCAATTGGTTCAACCTTGACCAAACTACCGATAAAGTACATGGTGTAAGTACCGAAAAAGCTTACAAAGAATTACTCGCTAATAAAAAACCTAAGAAAACAGTTTTGGTTGCCGTTATCGACTCAGGTGTTGATTATGAGCATGAAGACCTAAAAGATGTAATGTGGGTTAATCCAAAAGAAATCAAAGGTAATGGTAAAGATGACGACGGAAATGGATACGTAGACGACATACATGGATGGAATTTTATAGGTGGTAAAAACGGCAATATTGATAATGAGTCTTTAGAAATGACTCGTGTCTATGCTGATTTGAAAGCAAAAACCAAAAGAACCAAGAAAGAAGAAGCCTTCTTTAAAAAACTTAAAGAAGAAATTGAGGCTAAAACTGCCGAGGCTGAAGGTGCTTTGACAACGATTAATATGATTGTAAGTTCAATAGAGACCCTCGAAAAGCATTTTGGAAACTCAAACTACAAATTGGAAGATGTAAAAAAAATCACAGATGCTTCAAAAGAAGTAATGAGTGCAAAGGAAGTTTATAACTCATTTGGAGCTCGAAATCCTCAATTAACTGGCGGTGAATTTAAAGAAAGTCTTGACGGAGCTATCAAATACTACAAATCTCAAGTAGAATATAATCTTAACCCTGATTATAATCCTCGCCCCACGATCATTGGTGATGACTATGCCAATCAAACAGAACGTATTTATGGTAACAGCGATTGTATCGGACCCGACGCAGGACATGGTACACATGTAGCGGGTATCATCGGTGCAGTACGTGAAAATGCACTTGGTATGGATGGTGTTTCAAATAGCGTGAGAATCATGTCTGTAAGAGCTGTTCCAAATGGTGATGAGCGCGACAAAGATGTTGCCAATGCAATCAGATATGCCGTAGATAACGGTGCAGAAGTTATCAACATGAGCTTTGGCAAAAGCTATTCATATAATAAGAAAATAGTCGATGCTGCTGTTCAGTATGCTGAGAAAAAAGGAGTATTATTGGTTCATGCTGCAGGTAACGACAGCAAACATATCGATGTTGAATACAATTTCCCTACTAAGTTTTATCAGAGCGGTAATGATTCATACAAGCGTGGAAAAAAATCGGCTAAAAACTGGATCGAAGTAGGTGCACTATCCTGGAAAGGTGGTAGCGAAGCGCCGGCA
>JBIPOO010000449.1:0-23962 GCA_044379045.1 Saprospira sp. | reverse complement strand
ACTGATAAATAAGTTCGGAAGCAACATAAGCATTTTCCAAAACGTCTTTTAGTACCGTAATATTTTTTTGATAATCAGCAACGCCCAGCAGTTTGCTCAACTTACCATAATCTGGCATGATGTTGGGGTCGAGCATTTTGGGGGGATAAGATTGCTCTTTTTGGAAATTATCCAAAAAATAAAGCAGCATATCAGAATTATAAACTGTATGCGTGGCATCCACATTAAACTTGTAACCATTGTACCAATTTTTCAGGTCATTCATTATAACAGTTGCTGCGGTTTTATCTTTTAAAACAAGATCCAGAAGCGATGCCGTCTCGGCTTCACCAAATCCCATTAAATCATGAAATTCTTTTTTGCCACTCAGATGTTTGCCAATATTAAACCCACTCGTCAATCCATCCAAAGTAATCGGCGATACCCCGGTAATAAAAAACCGATCAACAAAACCCTGCTGTGTGGCTATTTTTATGGCTTCGTAAAATTTACGAATATAACCATCCTGAGTAACCGAGCTTTTAAATTCGCCGAGATCCCGAATCAGAATTTCATTTGTAAAATGGTCGTATTCATCAATTAAAATGAATATTTTTAGCTCATCGCCTGTTTGGGTTTTCCAAAGATTGAGTGTTTCGAAAAATCTTCTGAGCAGATTTCCGGGCGATTCACCCTCAAGTATATGCCTTTGCTGCTGCTCACTAAAAAGCTGATATCGCCCCATGAAGGTGACATAGTTTCTCTAATAACATCCAGAAAAAATTTAAATGTATTTTCGTCAGTCTGCGTATCAATACCACTGAAATCAAACTTTAAAACGCGGTAGCTACTGGCCATTGGAGTCGGGTTTTTACCAATGTAGAGCTTAGAGAAAATTTTGTCAAATTTATCTTTTTTCAGTATGTCATAATAATACTCCAGCATCGACACAAAAAGACTTTTACCCATTCTTCGGGGACGAAGAAAAATGGAAAAGCGCTCTTCATTTTCCAATAATTCAATAAAATTTGTCTTATCGACAAAAACATAATTATAAGTGATCAACTGTTCTATATTACTGATCCCGTATGGAAATTTTACCCTGCTTGTCTGCATTTTAGGAGTTTTATACAAAGATAGGTTATTTAGGGTATAATTGCAAATGGAGTTTAATGTTTATCCACGAATTACATCACTCGATTCGAGGCAAAAAAACGACACGGAACCTCATGCTTTTAACCCCTAAAATGACGAACTAGCCTATTTCACGCAAAGTTCGCAAAGTAGCACTAGCTCTACATTTACGCAAAGTTCGCAAAGTCACACTTTGTCCTTAGCCTCTGATTTTTAAATAGCATTGGAGCAGGTGCTTTTAACCACTGCTCAGAGCTTATTTTTTATAAACGTCACCTCTGGAATTGACCTTAAAAATCAAAACGCTAATGCTTTCCTCATCAATTGTGAAAAGGGCCCTGTATTTCTTGCCAACAAGCGCCTTTTTGTAAACCTGTAGTCCCTCTTTTTTTTCGCCAATTAACAAGCCGTCATGAGCATCGTGTGGATTTTCGGTCAGAGATGGCTGCCATTCGTCAAAAGCTTTTTTTAGACGTTTGTTGGCATCAAGGTACTTTTTTGCTTGTTTCGAAATGAGTACTGAGAAATTGCTCATTTAACCTGGCTTATACACTTCAAAATCAGAAAAATCTCGTATAGAAATTTTTTCTAAATACTTGTTTGATTCCTCGTCAAGGTACAAAGCAAGCGAACAGGATAAATTGTCTAAGGCATTGTAAAATAGTTCAAAAGAAGCATTTATTTTATCAGATAATTTTTTTTCGTTCTTTGTCAAAAATTCCTCCATCCTAAAGAGTATCTTGTCGATTTCCTTAAGTTCATAAAGTGCAGCAATTTTGTCTAGTTCCTCTATTTTTAATTTTTCAATAGCTGAAGATAGTGCCGAAAAAGTGGCGCATAGCAATTCTTCGAAAAGCCCTTTTTCAAAGCTTTCTTTCGATTTTTTGTAGTTTTGTGTGTAGTGTATTGACTGCTCAAATGGCAACTGTATACTGTTTGAAATAGCTAGACTCATTTTGTTCTAATATCTGATTATGACGTTCAACACAAATTTATAAAAATTAGTTTGTTTTGATTGAGTTAAATAATTAAAGCTGTGTTTTTTAGTTTGAATTATAGATACTGACCCTTGATTTGAAAGCTTTCAGTTTTAGAAACTAAAATAGCCTAAAGTCTTTCAATGACACTTTGAATATCAAGTATATATTTCAATATTTTAGGCTGCATACAAGTCAATCTTGGTTTGTTCTATTTCCTGAATTAAAATTGGATTTTTTAGAGATTTTTTCGATACAAGGTCAATTTTTTTACCTGTAAGTTTTTCAAGTTTTTCCAATAGCGTAAAGTAATTATCTGCATAGTCCAATACATTTATTTCTTCAGAAAATTGAACCAGAAAATCAATGTCACTACCTTCGTGCATTTTATTGCTTGCTGCAGAGCCAAAAAGAGAAAAGGTCTTTACACGGTGGGCCTTGCAAAGTGCTATTATTTCAGACAATTTATTTTCTATTAAACTATTCATTGTTATTTCGAATTGAATCCTAAAAAAGAATATACTAACAAAGATAAGGTTTTTTAGGGAAGAAAATTATAATTTGTCTAGTTCTTTAAACGAGATGAAAATCAGAAGAGGAAAGAAAAGATAGGAAAGAGCAGATGCTATATGACGAACATGGCTATTTCACGCAAAGATCGCAAGTACCCATTAGCCGAAAGGCAAAAAATCATGACGGCTTTAGCCTCCGATTTTTTAATAGCAAAGGAGCAGGTGGTTTTAACCCCTGAAATGACGAACATAGCTATTTCACGCAAAGGCGCAAAGACTCACAAAATCTACATTTACGCAAAGACCGCTAAGTACCCATTAGCCGAATGGCAAAAAATCAGGACGGCTTTAGCCTCCGATTTTTTAATAGCAAAGGAGCAGGTGGTTTTAACCCCTGAAATGACGAACATAGCTATTTCACTCAAAGGCGCAAAGACTCACAAAATCTATATTTACGCAAAGACCGCTAAGTACCCATTAGCCGAATGGCAAAAAATTAGGACGGCTTTAGCCTCCGATTTTTCAATAGCATTGGAGCAGGTGGTTTTAACCCCTGCATTTGTCTAATGCATAGCTTCAGAGAAGCGAAGCATATTGCAGAATATTTTATCACAAAGCAAACAGACCCTATAGCTTCCTCGAAAGCTTTCGGGATGGGTTACACAGCGTTCCACAAAGCTTTCTAAGTAAGAAATTAGAACTGAAGTCTCAGCGATTTTTCTCGAATTTTTCTGACATCTGACATCTGATCTCGTCCTAAAGACGAGACTGACATCTGATCTCGTCCGAAAGACTAGACTGATATATCAAATACCCCAATCCCCCACAAACACGAAATTAATTTTCCAAAAAAGTGAACTTACCCTTCCTATTTTCAGTTAATTTTTTTATAATTGCATTTGAGTTAATCCCCTCATTCTCTTTTTGAAGTATTGCAAATATCAACGCTTATATGGCTGAAAATATACAACTTTTTATCCTCTCTTTGCTGCTTATCCCATTCATAGGACTTTTTCTGTCTTTTATGATGCAGCAAAATGCTTTCAAAACTAGTCCTGCCGCTTTTGTCAAGGCCTTTTTAACTAAGGTTTTGAGTGCTTTTATTGCACTTATAAGCAATTCAAAAGGGAGTTTTAAATCTTCAAATGCTTTTGTGGCTGTTTTGGTTATTGTGCTTTCTTTGGGATGGGTGAATAATGGATTTTCTCAAGTAACGGTTAGTTCAACCGGTGGAAATAATGTAGGTAATGGAACATACGGAACACTAAGTGCTGCATTTACTGCATTAGGCACTACAGCAACGGGTGTAATCACTATAAATATTACAGCAAATACAACAGAGCCAGTAGCTGGAGCAATTTCTGGGGCTGCAACAGCTGGTGCTCCACTCATAAGGTTTAACGGAGCTGACAGAGTAACTATCAATGGTTTAAATACAGGTGGTAACTCCTTGACTATTTCAAATACTACAGCAAGTGCCACGACAGGAACGTCTACAATTCAATTTATAGCAGATGCGACCAATAATACAATTACCAATTGCACGGTTTTGGGGTCTAATAACGCTGCAGTTACAACGAATGGTGGCGTAATATTTTTCTCCACAGGAACAACTACAGGTAATGATAATAACACTATTTCAAATTGTAACATAGGTCCTGCCGGCGCGAACTTGCCAACAAAAGCCATTTTTGGTAATGGTAGCGCAACCTCAACGGCTATCGGTAATAGTGGAATTGTCATAAACAATAATAACATTTTTGATTATTTTGGAGCAGCTGTTACAAGTTCCGGTATTGCTATCAATGGGGGATGTAATACCTGGTCAATAACTAACAATAGATTCTACCAAACAGCAACAAGAACTTGGACTACGGGAGCTATTCACCGTGCAATTGATTTGAATCTTTCAACAGCTACTAGTGGTGTTCAGGGTATGACTGTAACGGGAAATATTATTGGTTACTCCTCAAATACTCAGACGGGCACATACACCCTTACTGGAGGAGGAACACTCGGTAAATTTCAAGGTATTCACTTTAATGGTATTACTGGAGGTACTGTTTCGGATATAAGTTCAAATACAATTGCCTCTGTCAGTGTAACTGGGGTAACCTCAAATGGAACTCAGACTAACTCTCCATTTTCATGTATTTACATACGCAATGGTTTAGTTAATACAAATAGTAATATCATAGGAAGTCAATCAGCGACTGGTTCATTGGTTTATACTACAAATACAATAACTGCAACAGATGTACATGGTATCTTAAACTGGAGTGTTGATAATTGGACTTCTAATAGCAATCAAATTGGAGGGATTACTGCTACAAACTCTGCTGCGAGCGGAGCATTTCTTGTGTTTGGGATAAGGGGCTTAACCAGTACAACCAAAACATGGAGTGCCACTTCCAATCTAATTGGCGGTACAGTTGCAAATTCTATTCAAAATAACTCATCGTCTTCAACCGCTCAGGTAATAGGCATGCAAACTGGTAATCCAATTTCAACCTTAACCTCAAATACTGTCAGAAATTTACGTTCAACAGGTGGTACAGGAACAGCAACGAGCGCATCAGTCATAGGAATTTATTCGTCTAGTCCAACTACTAATCAAATAATTCGACAAAATACAATTTATAATCTTAATAATTCAAACACAACTGCTGCAACAACAGTAACAGGTATTCAGTTTACAGGAAGTACCAACAACCTTGTTCAAAAGAATTTCATATATAATTTAACTTCGGCAACAAACAGCACTACCGCAAGCGTCAATGGTATTGTGGTTTCAGGGGGCACCTCAACCTACTCAAACAATATGATTGTATTGGGTTCTGGAATTTCCAATTCAATTGGTGCAGTTCCTGCAAATACTTCAGCAACAGGAATTAACGGTATACTTGGTTCTGCAGTTGTCAATAATTTTTGGTATAACAGTATTTATATCGGTGGAACCTCAACAGCAGGCTCTGGAGCAAGCTATGCTTTTAATCTCTCTGTTGGGACGACAATTGCACGTAGTTTCAGAAATAATATTTTTGTGAATGCCAGAACAAATGGAGGCACCGCAACAGGTAAGCACTATTCCATTAAATTAAATGAACTTGCTGCAAATCCTACTGGTCTGACAATCAACAATAACCTATATTATGTTTCGGGTTCAAATAGTTTCGTTGGTTACTACAATTCGACAGATAGGGCTACTTTAGCTAACTGGCAAACAGCTTGCGGTCAAGACGCAGCCAGTGTTTTTGGCAATCCAGGATACATAGATCCTACAGCATCAACACCAGATCTTCATATTTCTACAAATTTTTGTTTGCCTAATGGACTTGCAGCAGTTCTTAGTGTTACAGATGATTACGATGGAAATGCCAGAAATGCTACGACACCCGACATAGGCGCTGATGAGTATACGCCTACGTTTCCAACTGTTGGCACGATGCCAGCAGCAGCATGTGTTGGATCAACGATTACAATACCTGGTACGAATTTTACAGCAGGCGCGACCAATACGGTAACTTTTACAGGAGCAACAGGTGTTACGAGTTTAGCAGCTACCACTACTACTTCATTGCAGGTGACTATCCCAGCAGGTGCCACAACTGGAACCATAACAATAAGAAACAGCAATGGATGTGCTGTGACGACAGCAAGTTATACTGTAAATCCATTACCAACTGTTGGCACGCTACCTGCAGCTAATTGCAGAGGCAATACAATTACAATACCCGGAACGAATTTTACAGCAGGTACGGGCAACACGGTAACTTTTACGGGTGCAACTGGTGTTACGAGTTTAGCAGCTACCACTGCTACTTCATTGCAGGTGATTATACCTGCAAATGCAACAACTGGGGCCATAACAATAACTAACGGCAATGGATGTGCAGTAACGACAGCAAGTTATACAGTAAATCCATTACCAACTGTTGGCACGATGCCAGCAGCTAATTGCATAGGTAATACAATTACAATACCCGGAACGAATTTTACGGCAGGTACGGGCAATACGGTAACTTTTACAGGTGCAACAGGTGTTGCGAGTTTAGCAGCTACTACTGCTACTTCATTGCAGGTGACTATCCCTGCTAGTGCCACAACTGGAACCATAACAATAACTAACGGCAATGGATGTGCTGTAACGACAGCAAGTTATACTGTAAATCCTACCTCCGTTGGGGGCACGGCATCTTCCAACCAAAGTATATGTTCAGGAACCTCGCCTGCAAATATTACACTTGCAGGTAATACAGGAACTATTCAATGGCAGTGGGCAGCAGATGCTGTTTTCACCACACCTAACAATATAGGAACTAACTCAACAACATTATTAGGTTCAACAATTGGTAACTTAAGTGCAACAAGGTATTATCGCGCGGTGGTTACGAGCGGTGTTTGTACTGCTGCCAATTCAAATGTTGTTACGGTTTCTATCACACCAAACAATACCGCTTCAGTTGGATCGATCAGTCCTTTTGTATGTGTAAACACTGCCATCACTAATATCACCCACAATACAACTGGTGCAACAGGAATTGCCAATGATGGTACACCAGGAGCCAATGGTCTGCCTGCAGGGGTAAGAGCAAGATGGGCATCTAATGTGATAACCATTGATGGTACCCCTACTGTTGCCGGTACTTTCAACTATAATATTCCTTTGACCGGAGGCTGCGGAACAGTTTCTGCTACAGGTACAATAGTGGTGAGAGCAGAAGCCTTATCTTACACCAATCTTCAATTTCCGGCATCTGCCTCAGTATGCGGAACAAATGTAACAGTTTATGGTCAGGTTTATGAGCTTGGTGTAACCCCAAGCGCAGGAGCCGATCCAAGCATTGAGGTTCAAGTCGGTGTAAGTCCTGCGGGTTCTAATAGCAATCCAAATACCTGGACTAACTGGACAGCTGCAAATTATAATGCACAGGTTGGTAACAACGATGAATATTCAGCTCCCATAGGTCTTGGATTATCATCTGGTACTTATTATTACACATTCAGGTACAGACGCAATGGTTGTAGCTGGTTTTATGGCGGATACAGTGGTTCGGGTGGAGGTACATGGAACGGTATAACCAATGTAAGTGGTGTGTTAACCGTTCAGCCTTCGCATACTATTTCGTTAACTTCGGCAGTTGGTACCAATATTCAGTCGGTTTGTCCATCTGTTGCAATAACCAACATTACCTATTCAGTGGGTAACGGGGCTACCGGAGCAACTGTAACCGGTTTGCCAACAGGTATCTCAGGTTCATACAATGCAGGTGTGGTTACAATTAGTGGTTCTTCCACTGCGGCTGGTACTTATAGCTATACTGTAACTACAACTGGAACTGGTTGTGTGTCAGCAGCTACTGGAACAATCACCATATATCTAACACCGTCATTTGGAAATCTTCAATTTCCTGCTACTTCAAATATTTGTGTTGGTGGTACAGCAACTATATATGGCCGGGTTTTTGCATCAGGTATAACCAACAATGTCGGACAAGGTGCTGGCATTACGGTCGAATATGGTTACAATAGTTCTAATACTCCTCCCAGTGGCTGGTCCAACTGGTTTGCTGCTAGCTACAATACAGATGCAGGTAACAATGACGAATACCAAGGAACCTTTGGCAGTGCTCTAGGTGCTGGTACATATTATTACGCATTCCGTTACCGCATGAATGGTTGCGCCTGGATTTATGGCGGTTACAGTGGAACAGGTGGGGGTACTTGGGGAGGCAGCAATGTAAGTGGAGTGCTTACAGTTAGTTCTCCGCCTACAGCACCCACGACAATTACGTCTTCAGCCGGTAATACAATTTGCTCCGGACAATCAACTACATTAAGTTTTTCAGGTGGTTCAGACGGATCGGGTGCTACTTATCAATGGTTTACTGGCAGCTGCGGTGGAACATTAGTAGGTACAACAGCTACCCTTGCTGTAACTCCCAGCACCACAACTACCTATTTTGTAAGAAGAGTGGGTACCGGCCCCTGTAATGCAACAACTACAGCCTGTGCCACTTTAACCATTACGGTGAATACACCACCAACTGATCCTATTACAATTAGTTCAAGTGCTGGCAATACAATCTGCTCAGGACAATCAACGACCTTAAGTTTTAGTGGAGGTTCAGATGGATCGGGCGCTACCCCTCAGTGGTTTTCAGGCAGTTGCGGAGGCAGTTTTGGAGGTACAGGACTAACCTCGGTTGTTTCACCCACAACAACAGCTACTTATTTTGTCAGAAGGCTAGGGGCGAGCCCTTGTAATGCGGTCATAACAAATTGTGCTAGCATAACTATCAATGTTACAACAGTTCCTGCTCAGCCAGGTACTATCTCTGGATCTGCAACTACATGCCAGGCTTCATCACAAACTTACAGCATTACTGCTGTCGGTGGCGCAACATCTTATACCTGGACTTTACCATCAGGTTGGACAGGTACATCAACCACTACCTCCATAACAACTACAGTAGGTGCAAGTAGCGGAAATATTAGTGTAACAGCAAATAATAGTTGTGGTAGCAGCCTTGTAAGAACATTAGCTGTTACGGTTTCAACTCCTCCTGCACAGCCAGGTACAATAACAGGTTCAACAACACCATGCCAGGGTACTTCCCAAACTTATAGTATTTCGGCAGTAAGTGGAGCGAGTTCATACATCTGGACTTTACCATCAGGTTGGACAGGAACTTCAACGACAACTTCCATAACAACTACAGTGGGAGCAAGTAGCGGAAACATTAGCGTTACAGCAGTTGGTAGTTGTGGAAATAGCATTGTTAGAACCTTAGCAGTTACGGTCAGTAGTGCTCCTCCTGCAATAACAGGATCTACTGCTTTATGTCTTAATCCTGCTACAACAACACAATTGAGTATCGGTCTGCCAACAGGTGGAACAGTCACCACAGCCGGCGGTTTCAATATACATACCTTTACTTCCTCAGGTACCTTCACCACTGGGTCATCTGCTGTAACTGTCGATGCCCTCATAGTGGGCGGCGGCGGTGGTGGTGGTACCAATGGCGGCGGCGGTGGTGGCGGCGGCGGTGTTATTTATAATACTTCGCAAAGCCTTAGCGCATCTACTCCTTACACTGTAACAGTAGGCACTGGTGGAAATGCTGCTGCAGCAATTAACACAACAGGAAGTACGGGTGCTAATTCATCTTTCAATGCTTCAACAGCACTTGGAGGAGGCGGTGGTGCATCGAGAGATGGGGGTGGAGCAGCTTTGAGCGGTGGTTCTGGTGGTGGTGGAGGCGGTGGTGCTTCACCTCAATCAACTGCAGGTGCAGGTACAGGTGGCCAAGGCAACAGTGGAGGTACAGGTTCAGGAGATTTGAGCTGTAATTCTGCAGGTGCCGGAGGTGGTGGTGCCGGCGGTGCCGGTACAACTGCTACTGCCAATGCAGGTGGTAATGGTGGTGTTGGTATTTCGAATTCAATCAGCGGTTCCGCGGTATTTTATGGCGGTGGCGGCGGTGGTGGATCCACGAATTTTGTAGGTTGTGAAGTTTCAGCTACTATTGTTCCATTCTCAGGTTCTAATTCAATTACTTGTGGAACTAATACTACCTTGACAGATCATGCAGGTGCAGGAAGTTACCTCGACAATGCAAATGGTTTTACAATAATCAGAAATTCAGGAACTGGCGTAATAACAATTTCCGGAACCTCTTCCGGAGAGGCTTGTTGTGACTATATAAGAGTTTACCGTGGGGCTGGTTTAACTGGTACCCTTGTTGGACAGTATCAAATGAATACGGCTATCCCAACCATAACTTCACTTCCAGGTGAATCCCTAACAGTTCAATTCGTCTCAGATGTGTCAATTACAGGTACGGGCTTCTCTATAAATGTATCTTTCTCTGGTACCTGTGGGCCAACAAACGGAACAGGTGGTAATGGTGGCGGTGGTAATGGAGAAAGCACAGCAGGTACAGCCAACACAGGTGGCGGCGGTGGAGCCGAGCGCAATGGTGGTTCTGGTGTTGTTATCATAAGATACTCCGCAGGTGGCACATGGTCCAGCAGCAATACCGCTGTGGCAACAGTCAATACCTCGGGTTTGGTTACCGCAGTAGGTGTAGGATCTACAACCATCAATTACACATCTCTTAGTGGTTGTGTATCTTCTACAACTGTAACGGTACAGAATGCTCCAACTGCACCTGTAATTGGTGCGATTACACAACCAACCTGTGTCACTCCAACTGGTTCTGTAGCACTGAGCGGTTTACCTGCGGGTTCATGGACAGTAACTGCTAGTCCCGGTGGCAGTACAATTACTGGCAGTACAACAACAGCTACCTTCAGTGGATTAAACCCCGGAACTTACACTTTTACAGTGAGCAATGCAAGTAACTGTACTTCATCTGCATCATCAAGTGCGTCTATAAATTCACCGGTGCCTGCTCAGCCAGGTGCTATTGCAGGCAATGCAAACCCATGCCCTGGATCTTCACAGACTTACAGTGTTACTGCAGTAAGTGGAGCTACATCTTATACTTGGACCTTACCATCAGGCTGGACAGGAACTTCAACGACAAATTCTATTACGACGACAGTAGGATCTATAAGTGGTAATATTAGTGTAACAGCAAATAGTATATGTGGAAATAGCACTGTAAGAACCTTAGCAGTCACAGTTAAAATTGCACCTCTTTTAAATGTTACGGGCAGTCCAACGACAATATGCTCTGGTAATAGCTCGCAGCTTAATGCTGATGTAACCAATGCAAATCTTGCTTCTGTACTTTCAGCAATTAATGCCAATAGTGCTACCCTCATTGCGTCCATCCCATCACCCAGTGGTTTTAATATGGATAATGGGGTGAATAGTAATAATATTACAGACGGTTGTGCTGATATGTATGACAATGGAAACTATTTGAATACAAATCTTGCGGCACTCATCAACTATTCTGATAATGCTGTAATCTCAAGTTCAGCTTTTGGTACAGGGGGTCAGTACTTTACAAGATATTTGGGTACAGGTGGTTGTCAGGCAGCACCTGCTACACTTTTTTATATGGCTGCTGATATATCCGGACTTAACTCAGTTTCTATTACTGGAAATTTGGGTGCTGACGGTACTGGAACACAGGATTTGACAACCTTTACAGTGACAGCAAACGGGCTGACTTACAACTGTTACCTCAAACGTGTATACAATGCTACAGACCCCTCTGTAAATCAATTATTTTTAATTCCCCAACCGACAACTGCTACACAGGCAATGGGGGCAACAACAGATGATAATCTTCATACTATTAGCGGTCTATCTGGCGTTAATCGTATTTATTATATGTTATATGCCGGTGCAAATGGAGCATTTATAAACAATGCTCAGGCTACTTCTATTGCACAAACATTTGTAAATGTTATTCCTACAAGCCCTACTTATTCATGGTCTCCTTCTACTGGATTATCAAGTACTACCATATTTAATCCAACAGCTAGTCCTACTGCAACAACAGTTTATACCGTAACGGCTACATTGAATGGCTGTTCCGCAACAGGTAGTACAACAATTACAGTAAATTCAATTCCAACTGCTGTTACTGTAACACCCGCAAGTGGAACTTATTGTGGATCAGTAACGCTTGCGGCAACAGGTGGTACCGGAGGAACAATCTACTGGCAAGGTACAACATCTAATGGTACTAGCACAGCTACCCCATCCAGTTCGCAGGTTGTAACTGCATCTGGTACCTATTATTTCAGAGCACTATCTGGTAGTTGTTGGGGCCCACAGGGAAGTGCAACTGTGACAGTAAGCACTTCTCTTACTCCTGATGTGACCATCAATTCAACTAATAATATATTCTGCGGTGTTGCGCCATCGCCTATTACCTACACGGCTACCCCCACCAATGGAGGAACTACGCCCAACTATCAGTGGTTTTTAAATGGTACCTTGGTTCAAAATAGCACATCGGCAACTTATGTTGTAAGTGCACCTCAAAATGCTGATTTGGTTTATTGTGTAATGACGCCAGTTACAGGTTGCGTTTCACCTACTACAGATACATCATTATCTATCATCACTACATCATTCCCAACTACGCCAGGTAATGATGAATGTGTAACTACCATTCCACTTACAGTTGGCGTTGCTACGAGCGGTAGTACCGGTTGTGCTACTGCATCATCAGGTATGCCAGCAGTTTGT
Organism: Saprospira sp.; assembly: GCA_044379045.1. GTDB lineage: Bacteria > Bacteroidota > Bacteroidia > Chitinophagales > Saprospiraceae > Saprospira. The sequence goes on along the minus strand of JBIPOO010000449.1, from coordinate 11,183 downwards.
TCAGGAACACCCGATGACGATGTTTGGTACTCATTTACAGCAAGTCAAACGGAGCACCTTTTTGAATTGTTACCTCAGGGTAATTTTGACGGTGTTATTCAGGTGTTCTCAGGGACTTGTGCGGCACTTGTAGAAGTGGGTTGTATCGACTTCTTCTCTGGTCCGGAGGCACTCTACTTAAATACATTAACAGTTGGACAACCTTATTTCATTAGAGTTTACAGTACGGGTGCCGGTGCTGCATCCCAAGGTGGTTTTACCATCAGAGTTAGAACAAAATGTGAGACACTAACAAGTCCAACAGTAACAAACTCATCTCCTGTTTGTGTAGGAGGAAATGTTCAGTTAACCAATAGCGATGCACCCACTACTTTTACAGTAACCAATAGTTCGGGTTTTGCGATTCCCGATTTACAGTGGGTAAACCGCGTACTTAATGTAACAGGAACAGGCTTTAATGCGAATCAAATTACTTCCGTGAGATTAAATTTAACGCATACCTGGAATTCAGACTTAAATATTTACCTTACTTCACCAAGTGGTTCTACTATAGAATTAAGTACTGGAAATGGTGGTAGTGGAGATAATTATACCAATACAATATTTAGCACAACAGGTCCTTCTATTATAACGGGTACCTCACCTTTTACGGGAACATTTCAACCCGAACAGCCATTTTCTAATTTCACCGGTCCAGCTGATGGTATTTGGGTATTGCGTATTAGGGATGTTGTTGGTGGTGATGCTGGTAACTTTCAAAATGTAACCCTAAACTTTGCTGCCACACCTACCTATTCATGGTCGGGTCCAAATGGATTTACTTCATCATCCAATGACCCAATAGTAAGCTCTGTTGTACCTGCTAGCACAGGGACTTACACAGTAACAGTCAATTATACTAATGGCTGTTTTACTACAGGAAGTACGGTTGTAAATATTGCGGATGACCCTTCAATTTCTGCTCAACCATTGGCTACACAGACAGTTTGTCAAAATGCCGCAACAACAACCCTGGTATTTACAGCGGCTGGTGGTACACCCGCATTAACTTATCAGTGGTATAGTAATACCGTGAACAACAACACAACGGGTACAATAATTGGAGGAGCTACCGCTTCTACTTATACGCCGCCAAGTACTACGGTGGGCACAAGATATTATTATTGCGTAGTTTCAGCTGCAGGCAATGGTTGTACGTCCATAGCCACCTCTACGGCAACCGTTATTGTAAATGCCAATCCGGTAAATCCAACTTTAAGTGCTAAATTACCCAATACAGCAGCAGTTTGCGAAGGAACTTCTGTTTCAGCTACTTTCAATGCCGGTTCTGGTGGGGTAGGCTGTTCAGATACCTATGAATACAGTACCAATGGATCTACCTGGATTGCATATACTCCCGGGGCTTCAATACCTACCACTGGTATTCCTAATGGTGGTAGCGTTCAGATTAGAGCGGTGAGAAATAACTGTACGCCTGCAGCAGGCTGTACGAGCAATTCACCAACTGTATTGGCTAGCTGGACAATCAATGCGCCACCTACAACGGCTGCTGCCGGGCCCGATCAAACCAATTGTAACAATAGTGCATTTACATTAGCAGGAAATACGCCAACTATCGGTACAGGAACCTGGACTCTTGTTAGCGGAACAGGTTCTGTAACAACCCCATCTTCACCAACTAGTGCTGCAACTGTTCTTGCTGGAAACACAGCTACTTTCCAGTGGACTATCAGCAATGGTGTATGTGCATCTAGTTCAGATCAGGTTGTGATTAGCAACAATGCTTTGCCAACCACTGCCAATGCTGGTGCAGATCAATCACTTTGTAATGTTTCAAGTTTTACCCTTGCGGGAAATAACCCAACTACGGGTTCAGGTGCCTGGACAGTTATTTCCGGAACGGCAACGGTTACAACACCAACACTATTTAATTCTACTGTAACGGGATTAGCAGCTGGATCGACAGCAACCCTTCGTTGGACAATTACTAATGGAATTTGCGCTGTATCAACCGATGATTTAGTATTAAGCAATTTCCAACAACCAACTGTATCAAATGCAGGGGTTGATAAATTCAACTGTAATAGTGGTACTTTTAATATGACTGCTAATACGCCAACTGTTGGTACAGGTGCCTGGACGGTGATATCAGGAACAGCTTCCGTGACAACTCCATCCTCACCGGGTACTGCAGTAACAGGCGTTCCTGCCGGATCAACTGCAACGCTTCGCTGGACAATCAGCAATGGAACCTGTGCTGTGACAACAGATGATGTAATCTTAACAAATTATGCTACACCTACAGTATCAAATGCTGGAGTGGATCAAAATAATTGTAATAATACCAGCTTTACCCTTGCTGGAAATAACCCAAGTGCTGGTTCAGGAGCCTGGACTGTAACAAGTGGTACAGCAACCGTTACAACTCCAACTCAGTTCAACTCTACAGTTACGGGTGTGCCTGTGGGTACTTCAGCAACTTTGACATGGACCATAAGCAACGGAACCTGTACAGCATCTAGCGATCAGGTTGTGCTTACAAATTCAACTGTACCTTCTACTGCAAATGCAGGAGTTGACCAGAATATTTGCGGTACCTCTGTTATCATGGCGGGCAATACGCCTGCTTCCGGTACCGGAACCTGGACAAGAATCAGTGGACCAAATGTTCCAAATATCGTTAGTCCAAATTCAGCAACAACCTCAATAGGTAGTCTCATTACAGGAACTTACATTTTCCAGTGGAGCATCAATAATCCTGGTTGTGTTGCATCGACAGATCAGGTGTCAGTTACTGTTACTACTTCAGCATTAACTGCAAACGCTGGGGTAGATCAGAGTCAGTGCGGCAATGGCAATTTTACACTGAATGGTAGTATAAGTGGAGGCGGTAGTACTGCCTGGACCGTAGTAAGCGGGTCTGCAAATATATCAGTACCATCTTCATTGACATCGGCTGTTACAAGTATAGCAGCAGGCACTTCAGCTACCCTGCAATTGACAACCACTTCGGGTGCTTGTTCTGCATCCGATCAGGTTATTTTGACCAACAATGCGGTACCTGTAATGACAAGTGCTACAAGTAAAACAATTTGTAGCGATGTTGCTGTTGACTTAAACTTAACTTCTTCGGTTTCTGCGAATTATTCCTGGGTTGCTGCAAGTAATGGTAATATCACAGGTGAATCAACAACAAATCAATCATCTGCTACCATAACAGATGTTTTAACCAATACGAGTACAAGTACGAGTGCCAATCAAACTGTAACTTACACCGTAACACCCACTGCAACTGCTGGAGCATGTCCGGGTAGCCCTCAAACGGTATCTGTTGTTGTAACAGCACCTGTATTAGCCTCAATAACAGGCGTTCGTACTTCTTGTGGAGCTACCGTGAATGAGGTCCTTTCGGCCAATTCAACTGCCTTGATAAGCTCGCATCAATGGTATTTTAATAACTCGCCAATTTCGGGCGCTACAGCATCTACTTACACTGCTACAGTTTCAGGTAATTATTATGTTATCGTGTCGAATAGTAATGGTTGTCAGTTCACATCAGCAACTTATGCTGTAAGTTTAAGTTCAGCTTTTTCTGCTTCGGTATCTTCTACAAATGAGACCTGTAACATTGCTGCAAACGGAACAGCTTCTGTAACTGCCTCAAATGGTGTGAATGAAAAAGTTATTGATTTCAATACATCTGGCAACTGGACGCAAGTACCATCAGGTACGCTCTACTCTACCTATTCTGGTCATAGCTACTCCGAAAGTAACTGGAGCTTTGCTGCGACAAGAGCTATCAGAGATGATTTTTATCCTTTAAATTCAAACCCATCTACACTTGGTGGATTTGCCTACAGGTTAGATGCAACATCAAATGATTGGATTGCTACCTATAATGGTACCAACCAAGTTACTGGATTCTCATTTAATATCAGACGTTTTTCACTCAATCCACTCAACTGGACTGTAAGTTATTCTACCGATGGTGGAACAACCTGGACTGCTGCACTGAACACCTTTACAACTACTAATTTACCGAATACAAATTGGAGTAAATACAGCTATACCTTCCCATCAGCAGTACAGGTTTCATCGGGACAATTGAAGATTAAAGTGACATGGGTTTCAGGCGCTTCTGGTCAGGTTTTGGTGGATGATTTTGGTTTCAGTGCCAATCCTACCTACTCATGGAGTAATGGAGCTGCCACTGCATCGATCAATTCACTATCGGCCGGAACCTATACAGTGACAGTTACCAATAACAATTCATGTGTTGTAACGCAGACTGTTACAATTACGGCTCCTTCTGCAATTTCAGTTACTTCCACGCCAACAGATGTTAGCTGTTTTGGTGGAACAAATGGAGCAATTAGTACAACTATTGGCGGTGGAACAGGAAGTTATACTTACCTATGGAACACGATTCCGGCAAGAACTACAGCTTCGATAGCTGGTCTTGCTGCAGGTAGCTATACCATTACCGTTACAGATAACACCGGTTGTTCTAAAGTTCAAACCTTTGTCATTACTCAACCAAGTGCTATCAGTGGTTCAGCAAGTGCAGGAACTACAAGTTTGCTATGTAATGGCAATACAACCACGCTGAGTGTTTCGGCAAGTGGTGGTGTAACTCCTTATACTTATAGTTTGAATGGTGGTGCCTATCAAGCTCCTGCTAGTTTTACAGTAGGTGCTGGAACTTACACGGTTACGGTCAGAGATGCCAATCTTTGTACCTTCAATACCAATACAGTTGTAATAACTCAACCAGCCGTTTTAACTGCCTCGATTAGTGCAGGTTCAATTGCTTGTTTTGGTGGTACTACTACCTTAACAACAACTGCCGGAGGAGGTACAACACCTTATCAATATAGTCTTAATGGAGGATCTTATCAGGGGCCTAATACCTTTACAATCTCTGCAGGCACCTATACGGTTACGGTTAAAGATGCGAATCTTTGTACGGTTTCTTCCAATACAATTACCGTTACACAACCTAGTGCAGTAGGTTCACCAACAGCAGGTTCTAACAGCCCTATTTGTTCGGGTACTACGCTTAATCTAACGGCAACAACTGTTATTGGTGCAACTTATTCATGGACTGGTCCGAATGGATATACATCCTCATTACAAAATCCAACAAGAACAAATGCTCAAGTTTCTATTACCGGACTTTATTCAGTAGTAGCAATTATCGGAGGTTGCCCAAGTACGGCTTCTTCGGTTTCTGTTACGGTAAATCAAACACCTTCTATAACCACACAGCCTGTAAATGCACAGGTAGCTCAGGCAGCATCTACCACCGTTTCTGTTGTTGCATCGGGTAGCGGTTTGACCTATCAATGGCAGTATGCACCAACCTCTGCTGGTCCTTGGTCAAATGTTGCCAATGGTACTCCTTCAGATGTTGCCTATACAAATCAGAACTCGGCCACAATGACCATAGCAGTAGGGGAATCTGCACCAACCGGAAATGGTAATTTCTACCGCTGCATTATTACTGCAGGAACTTGTAGTGTTACAAGTGGAAGTTCACAAATTACAATATTGGTAGGTAACAACGCTTGTGCACAAGCATTCCAGATTGATTCAGATGGTATTCCGGTTGCAGGCACATTAAATGGGGCTGTTACTGAGATTTGCACAGGTACAACCAACAAGGATGTATGGTATTATTTTACCCCAAGTTGTACAAACAACTACACTGTCTTACTTTCAAATCTGCCAGATGATAAAAATCTGTTTATTTATCAATCACCCTGCCCAACTACCTGTGTATCTGCATTGTATTCAAGTACGAATACAGGAACAACAAATGAATCAATAAATCAGCTATTTAATCTCGGTGTAACCTATTACATAAGAGTAGTTGATGCTGCAAATACAGGCGGTAATTTTACCATAACAGTTTCTGGTCCTACCTTGCCTGTGATAACTTTAAATCCTGTTGATTTAACTGAACCGGTAGGTGGAACAGCAACATTTACAGTAGCCTCTACAAATTCTAATGGTGTTCAATGGGAGTTGTCAACCAATGGTGGAATTGGCTGGTCTAATCTAAGTAATGGTGGTTCTTATGCTGGTGTTACAACTAATACCCTTACTGTTTCGGCTATTACAGCATCCATGGATCAGTATTATTACCGAGCAAGATTTACCAATGTTACTAGTGGTTGCGCAAGCCGCTTTAGTCGACCGGTAGATTTATCAGTTTGGGCGCCCAATGCTGGTGCAGATCAAACTGTTTGTAATGGAAATACAGTAAACTTAGGTTTAACGACGACTGGTACAATTGCAACCAACTTATTCTTTGAAGATTTTGAATATGTTAGCAATTTCGACGGTACAGGGATTTTAACAAACTGGCAATTAGGTGTAGATGCACCAACAGGGAATACTGCTGCAGGTATTGGTAACAGATGGTCAGTGTCCTCTGGAGGAAGTGGAAGTTATGCAACATTGTCGGGTGCAAGAACTTTGGCTATCATGGGACGATATTTGGATGGAACATGGTTTTATAACTATGGGGTTTCTAATGCAGCAGATATACAAGCTGTAACACCAAACATCGATGCAACAAGTTATAGTAATCTAGTACTTTCATTCAGATGGAAGGCAAATGGTGAAAATTGCTGCGATTATGGTCAGGTAGGTTATTCTGTTAATGGAGGAGCTGTAACCTGGCTTACAACAGGTGGTTATTTCAACACAGGGCAATATAAATTAGTTACAACCTCTACTGTTCAGAGTTATAATTTACCTTTAGCACTTAATAATACAAATAATATCAAAATCCACTTTAGATGGATAAATGATGGCTTATCAACAGGTACACAGCCACCTTTCTATGTCGATGATGTTCAAATTAGCGGTACAGCTGTAAAGACTTATACCTGGTCTGGACCTCCAACTATTTCGCCCAATACAACTAGTCAAAACGTAACTGTAAATACTAGCGGTACTTTTACCGGACAAATCAATTCAGTTGGAGGTTCTGCTTCTGACAATGTTATAGCTACAATTCTACCTGCTGTTTCGAATGGTGTTGTTAATGGTACTGCCGAAACTATTTGTGATGGTGGAGATCCTTCTTCAATAGGCTTTACTACCTTACCTTCAGGTGCAACAGGATTATTCAACTATCAGTGGTTTTTTAAAGATGGAAATAATGCCTGCCCTACAGGAACCAATAATGTAGGCTGGACTTCAATATCAGGTGCAACTGCGGTTAGTTATGATCCACCTGCTGGTCTTACAACAACCCGTACCTATGCGGTTATGATTGACCCAGCCAGTAGTCCCGATTGCGGTCCGATGGTTTGGGCAGGTTGCAGAGTAGTATCAGTTGTACCCGATCCGTTCATTAGTGGACAGCCACTTGCTACACAGTCTGTTTGTGTTGGCGGCACAGCGTCTTCTCTTTCTGTAACTGCATCGGGCGGTACACCAGCACTCAATTATCAATGGTTTTCAAATACTTCAAATTCTTACACTGGAGCTTCATCCATTTCAGGTGCAACTTCGGCAAGCTATAATCCTCCGGCATCTGTAGCTGGAACAGTTTATTATTTCTGTCAGGTATCGGCGGATGGAAGTGGTTGTGCTTCTATAAATAGTTCAATTTCAACTGTAATTATAGTAGCAGACCCATCTATTTCAACCAATCCTTTAGCTACTCAGTCAGTCTGTTTGAACGGAACAGCAACAGTACTTTCTGTCACAGCGGCTGGAGGTACACCATCACTCAATTATCAGTGGTATAGTAACACTACTAATAGCAACTCTGGTGGAACCCTAATTTCAGGAGCTACCGGCAGTACATATGCCCCTGCAACATCTTCTGCAGGAACATTCTATTTCTACTGTGTTGTGTCAGCAGGTGGAAGTGGTTGCGGAACAGCAAATTCTAATGCAGCTACTCTTGTAGTACATCCTCAATTATCTATTACATCTCAACCCACAACAACTCAGTCTATTTGCTTAGGTGGCTCAACTTCAAGTGTAGCTGTTGTAGTTAGCGGAGGGTCTTCGTCTTATAATTACCAATGGTATTCAAATACAGTAAATTCAAATAGCACAGGTACACTAATTTCTGGTGCTACCTCAAGTTCCTATGTTGCGCCAGCCTCAACCACAGGTACCATGTATTATTACTGTATTATTTCTAATTCTATTTCGGGAATCGGTTGTAATAATGTAACATCAAATACTGCGGAGGTTATCATTGTTCCAGATCCTCAAATCAATACACAACCAACTGCTCCGTCAGACCTCTGTACAGGTGGTAGTTTCAGTTTGTCAGTTTCCGCATCAAACGGTATTGCTCCTCTAAGTTATCAATGGCAATATTTTAATGGTACAATTTGGGCAAATGTTGTAAATAACACGCCTACAGGTGCTGTCTATACAGGTGGCACTTCAACAGGATTAAACTGTAGCAGTATTTCTGCAGCCGGTTCCTATCAATTCCGTTGTCAGATAACATCTCCAGGTCTTGGTTGCGACCCGCTAACTACCAACACGATTACGGTAAATGTAATTGCAGACCCTGCTATAACAGTTCAACCAGTTGCTAGTAGTTCTATATGTGTGGGTGGTAGCCAAACTTTATCAGTTACTGCAACAGGTGGTACACCTTCATTGGCTTACAACTGGCAAAGAAATAATTCAGGTACTTGGGTAAATGTTGCAGACGGAACACCAGCAGGTGCCGTTTATACAGGTGCTTCAACAGCTTCACTTACTATTTCAGGTACAACAGCTGTAGGTTCATACGACTACCGTTGTCAGATAACTTCCGCTGGTAATGGTTGTGGTACAGCTACTTCTTCAACTGCCATATTAAATGTAGTTGCCGACCCATCTATTACAACACAACCTGCTACTACCCAAACTGTTTGTCAAAATGCAGCAGTTTCCATATCTACAATTGCAGCAGGTGGTACCCCTTCTTTAACTTATCAATGGCATTCGAATACAATAAACAGCAATGCTGGTGGTACACCAATAAGTGGAGCGAATAGTGCTACTTATGCTCCATCAACAGCATCGAGCGGATTGTTTTATTATTATTGTGTCGTTTCTGCAACAGGTAATGGTTGTGCTATTGTTACCACAACTGTAGCTTCAATAAGTGTTACACCAACAAACACCGTAGCTGCACCAAGTGCAACACCAACACTTTGTATCAATACAGCTTTAACTCCAATCACGCACACAACTACAGGAGCAACGGGAATTTCAAATTCTGGAGTATCTGGAGCAAATGGATTACCAGCAGGAGTAATTGCAACATGGGCATCAAACACAATTACCATCAGTGGTACGCCTACGGCAAGTGGTACTTTCAATTATACAATTGCACTTACAGGTGGTTGTGGAACGGTAAATGCAACAGGAACGATTATTGTAACGCCACTTCCAGGATTCTTCAATACTCAATTCCCATCTTCAGCAACAACTTGTGTAGGAGGAGTAAACTCTAACTTCTTTGGACAGGTTTATCTGGCAGGGATTACCGATCCTGCAGGTCAGGCTCCGGGAATGACTGCACAGTTCGGATATAGTACCAGCAACACAGATCCATCTACCTGGACGAACTGGGTAAATGCAAGCTTCAATACTCAAGTAGGTAACAACGATGAATTTACAGTTAGTCTGGGCTCAGCATTACCTGCCGCTACCTACTATTATGCCTTCCGCTACAGTTATAATGGCTGTACCTATGTCTATGGTGGTTTAAATGGCCAATGGAATGGTACAAGTAGCCAGAGTGGTGTATGGACAATCAATCCTTTTCACACTGTAAATCTAACCTCAGCTGTTGGCACCAATGCACAGTCAGTTTGTCAGGGTAACACAATTACTAATATTACCTACAGTATAGGAACAGGTGGAACAGGTGCTAATGTGACTGGTCTGCCATCGGGTATTAGTGCAAACTATTCAGCAGGAGTATTAACCATTAGCGGTACAGCAAGTGCTGCTTCGAACACTTACACGTACACGATCACTACAACAGGTACAAATTCTTGTGCCACCACGGTAACTGGAACTATTACGGTTAACCCTGCGCCTGATTTCTATAATACACAATTCCCTGCCAATGCAACTGTTTGTCAGGGATCCAATGCTCAAATCTATGGACAGGTTTTTGAGGGGGGTGTTACCAATCCTGCAGGACAGGCACCTGGACTTACGGCAGAAATTGGCTATAGTACTTCCAATACGAATCCAAATACATGGACAAACTGGTTGCCTGCTACTTTCTTCGCTCAAGTTGGAAACAACGATGAGTTTATCGCCAATTTAGGTTCAACTCTTGCTGCGGGCACCTATTATTATGCCTTCCGCTATGCCCTAAATGGCTGCCAATATTACTATGGTGGTTATAGTGGAAGCGGAGGAGGTCCATGGAATGGTTCTAGCAATGTGAATGGAGTAATTGTTGTTGATCCAACCTCAGTTGCAGGTACAGTCAGTGCCAATCAAACAATTTGCCAAAGCACACAACCTGCAAATATTACGCTTAGTGGAAATACAGGTCTGGTACAATGGCAGGTTTCTACAGACAATGTAAACTTTAGCAATATCTCGGGTGCAACTTCAACAACCTTGAGCTCAGCACAAATGGGCACGCTTACAGCTACGAGATACTATCGCGCAGTTGTGACAAGTGGAGTTTGTACTGCGATAACTTCAGCAACTGTAACCGTGACGGTAAGACCAACTGTTACAGCTAGCATCAGCGGAACTACTACAGTTTGTTTGAATGCGACAGCACCAACAATTACCTTTACAAATCCATTGTCGCTGCCAATTACTGTTACTTATAATGTAAATGGGGGCAGCAATCAGAATATTAACATAGCAGCAAACTCAACAGCGACTGTAACTCAGTCTACAACTGTAAATGGAACATTTACTTACAACCTTGTAAGTGCAGTATTCCAAACAGCACCAACCTGCGTTGCGACTTTGAGCGGTAGTGTAGTAATTACTATTCATCCGAATGCTGCGATTACTTCAGTAACAGGCACTTCAGCTATTTGTATCGGAGCAACAACAACTTATACTGCCAATGGCGTAGTATTAGGTGGAACTGGCACAGGTGCATGGTCGAGCAATAACACAGCAGTAGCAACTGTAAATGCCACAACAGGCGTTGTAACAGCTGTATC
>JBIPOO010000188.1:0-7645 GCA_044379045.1 Saprospira sp. | reverse complement strand
TTGTCCCAAATGTAAATGTGAATTCACCTACGAATCTGAAAATCTATTGGTTTGTCCGGAATGTTTCCACGAATGGGATCAGGCTGAAATTGATACAGAATTAGCTGATAAGGTATTGAAAGTTTTAGATTCGAACGGCAATGAATTACATAATGGCGATTCGGTTATTGTGATAAAAGACCTGCAGGTAAAAGGTGCCCCCAGAGCACTCAAAGCTGGTACAAAGGTGAAAAATATTCGGCTCACAGATGGAGATCACAACATTGATTGTAAAATAGAAGGATTTGGTTCAATGGGATTGAAATCTGAATTTGTGCGGAAGGCCTGAGAATTTGAAAAGGTAGAACTTTGAATTAAGAAGCCTGGTGTTGATTAATCCAATTTTTGGCTGTATGGTTTCAAGAAGAATATGGTCAATATGCCCAGTTCCCAAAAATGAAGACCCATCACCAAAAAATCTGATATTAAAAAAAGCCAAAAGAGCAGAAAAAGCAGGCTGTCGAATTTTTTGCTGAAGAAGCCAACAATAAAACTCATTTCTATGAGCGCAGCAGTCCACCATAAGCCGTATGCCAGGCTTGGGTTATCAATTAGATAATTGATCCAATTGCAGTAAAGTGTATTGTTTGAATCTGTTATGAGCGCTGAATGTTGAACTTTCAAAATATTAGTCAGTTGTCCTTCATGCCACAAGGATGAACGGCCCAATTTCCAGAAAAAAGCTGAAGCCATTAGAAAACAGCTGTAATATCTGACAGCTGAAAAGACCGTAGAAAAACGTAAATTTTCTTTGAAACAAAGTAGAAAAGCCGCAGCAATTGCGCCTACCATCGTATGTTCCTGATGTGTGGCCGATACATTGTATGCTGCAAAATACATTACAATAGTGGGCAGATAAAGTAGCGCATATAATCTGTTTGATGGATAAAAAAACATCAGAAGCGGCAGCACAAAAAGTAAAATATCTATACCTAAAGAAAGTGGCAAAAAATTGATCAAGGCATTTAAAATCCATAAACTGTCGAGCAGCCAATAAAAACGGTCAGCCTTGGTATCTGAGAAAATGGGCTGCATGAGTTGGGAAAGCCCAAGTCCCTGATATAATCTGCAAATCCAAATGAGTAAAAGCGATACAGCGAGGATGCGACTCGTTTGTAAACGTGCATGTTCGCGACTGTCAATGCTCATAAATAGGGTGCTCATCTGTCCGCAATAGTTTATATGGTTTGTCAGCGCTGTAAAACTGATGCAAGCGCACAGCCTTTGCTACTTTTAGGTTAGTATGCCTTTCAATGTATGCCTTTAACCAAAGTCCAAATGTTTCAGATTTTTCGGCATTGGACAATTGGTATTCCATAAATGCTTTAGAGAAAGGCGCCTTATTCAAATCATACATCTGGTCGTTTATAATCAGTTTGTTTACCGCTATTTCTTTTGGCTTTTCAGTGATAGCTGAGTACATTCCATAATTCCAGAATGGAAAAGTTTCAACGCCTTTTATTGTAAAAACTGCCTGTCCGGCAATAAAAACCAGAATAAATAAGAAAAGTAATTTGTCTCTCTGCAAGCAATTCGACCAAAACATAATTAAACGGTATATTAAGATTTTCAGTCAGATCAGAACATGATAATTCAGCTGGCCCTTGTGTTATTTTTTAAATACTTTTTGCCAGGACCAATATTTATCTGACAATATTATGCATACCGAAAGGCATTTTGAGTAAATAATAAAGATATTCTGATGAAAGCATTTTTTTTGCCAAATCGTTGTTTTGCGATTCCATTGGGAAACGCTGAAGGTTTTGTTGGATACAGTCTTTTTTTAAGCCCGCACCGCCAAAACTGAGATCAAAATTTTCCTTTTCGAAGATATGTCTGAAAAAATCTTTTTTTACCCCATAATCTGTAAAAGGGAAGGCAAAAACCCGATAATTTATCCCAAATTTCTGCTCCAGAAATTCCTGCGATTGTATTGTTTGGGTTAATTGCTGCTCAAGACTAATTTTGATATAAAGAGGGTGATCAACACTATGGCTTCCAATGCTGAAACCCAGATTAAGAAGATTTTGTATTTGATCTGTGCTCATGTAAGGCTTCTTTTCTCTGAGGTATTCGTCGAAATCCAGTTGCAACAAATCAGCTAATTCGTCAAGTTTGGCCGATTCATTGTAATTAGCGAGCGCAGGATTTTTTTTCTCAAAAAAATCTTTCGATTTTTCAAGTATATTTTCTCTGTGCTTTGAGCCGATTTTGCTTAAACTTTCAATGCATAAAGATACTTTGTATCTGAACATCAGTGCTTTGTTATCAATGAAAGCAGCGTTTAAGAAAAAAGTAGCCGGAATTCCTTTTTTTTGAAGAATTGGGGCAATTATATCCTGGCAAGAACTTAGACCGTCATCGAAACTCAAGTGCATATAGCCTTTCGAGGAACTTGATTTTTTTTCTTTATTTATTTCAATCAATTCAAATAAATCGATTGGCTTATAGTGTTTTAATAAAAAATCGAGATCTTTTTCGAATAAGGCAGAGGACCGCAGCTGATACAGCTGTTTTATATGCGGCAAATCTTCATCAGAAACAGCATGATAAAATGGTAATATAGCATTTCGACCACTGAGTTTCAACAACGAATGGAAGGGAAGCAGCCCGGCAATTTGAGCCGTTGTAGATTTAATAAAATTTCGGAGGCAAGATTTTAGCCCTCTGTTTTCAGCATAGTACATTTGCCATTGAAAATTGCTCCCTTTTCAATGTGAAGCTGTGAACATTGAATGTCGCCGTGTAAAATGGCAGTTTCTGAGAGAGAAACAAAGGATTTAGCAACAATATTACCCTGGATTTTACCATCTGATAGCAATTCGGAACATATTATATTGCCATGTACAGCAGCAGATTTGGACAAAACCAATTTGCCGTTACAGGCCAAATCGCCTTTTATTTCGCCTTCGAGTCTTAGGTTTGAACTTATTTTCACATTACCTTCCACTACCGAACCAGCGGCAAGTACGCAAACTTCCAGTCCTGATTTTTTTTGATTTTCCATTTTTTTCTTTTGTAAACAACTTTATGCAAAACTAAGAATTATATATGAAATCATTTTAGTGGAATGCTTTCATATTGCTATAATCAACCTGCAAGTTCCAGATTTACAATTCTGAATCTTCCTTTAACCTTGGCAAAATAATAAATAATCGACGATTCTTCAACCTCTCCATCTTCATCTTTCTCGTTATAATTAAAAGTGAGCTGATAAAACTCAGTTGCATTGGTCAAGCCCTCCAGTTCAAATTTTGTCTTTTTTGCATCGTTTTGTTTTGCTTTAGCGAAACTTTTTTTGGCATCGTCCAGAAAGAAGAACTCATAGTTTTCGTTGAAATCGTCTTTGTTCATCACAGAAAAATCACAGAGCGACATAATTTTATTTTTGTCACCGCCTTTGACAGCAGTCTGTAAAATTTTAAAAAATCCAGGCCAGCTTTTATCGTCATTGGCAACAGTTTTTTGAGCAAAACTTTTAAAAGTAATCAGAAGCATTAGGGCTGTGAAAAAGAGTTGATGTTTCATGGTTAGATACTTTAATTATTTGAAATGTAAATATGATGAATTTTCCTGACAAAACTATGCCAACTAAAAAAGCCGCCGCAAAAAAAATTGCGACGGCCAACGAAAAAAAAATCTGACAAAACCTTTAAATTACTATTGTACTACTTTTTGATAAACTTTTTGATGATTTGTTTTCCTTTAGACTCAATAAGGATACAATACAAGCCTGGACTTAATAACGAGACATTGATGGTATTTTGAGTTTTATCCAACTGGATTTCTTTGGAATCTATACTGATAATTTTCATTTCATCAATCGGATAAAGACTACTTACAGTGATAAGATCTGTAGCAGGATTAGGGAAAATGCTAACCTCATTGTCGTTTTCAAAACTATTGACGGAAGTGGGTGTAGGCAGAATAAGTACCGAACTAGGCAATGGGCTAACGGGTAACTCAACTGCAGCGCTGTCGATCATTCTGACATTTGAGATGGAAAGATTCAAACGCAGATTTGTACTTTTTAAGACATCGTCTTTGATTGTAAACTGAATATGAGCAATGGCTCCTGAATTTGAACGACCCGTATGGTCTGTTCTTACCAAGGCAACTTCTGTTCTTCCTTGAAAATAAAAATCTTTACTCAGGGCAAGCATATCAAGATCTTTTGTGCCAAGCCATGAATTATCATATTTCATCCTTACCGAATTGGTATCAACTATGCTGTTGTCATAATTAACAGTAAAGGCGATACCGTAAACATTAGCAGCAGATTGTAAAGCATTTCCCAAAAGAACATCCAAACGGACGGTATCGCCAGGAGCAACGGTTGCTGTATCGAGATATAGCGGAGCAGCGCCACTTGTATTTGTTAAATTTCTGAGATAGAAAGATCCCCAATTAAGCGCAATTGCTAATGTATCATTGTTATCAATAAAACCATCACCATTGGTATCGGCATGTTTTGGATTGGGTTGACCTGCTATATTTGCCCAGTCTGTCATTGGCTCACAATCCCAATCTGTTCCAGCATTTGGACGAGGATTATCTGCCGAACCGTAATTCAAGCCAATAGGCAGAAGGTCAAAATTATTTACTATCTGATTTGTATCGCTGTCGCCTGACCAAACACAGCTAGTGATTCCTAAGATAATATTCGTTTCATAAGCTTCTGTAGCATTGCAATGACGAACTGTAATCGTGTCGAATACCTGAGCTGCTGAAGTGGGTACATATTCATAACTGCCGGCATTCAGATAAGTTAATGTTCCGTTTTGAGGATTTAAAGCGCTGTATTGAGCAACAGACGCGGTAGGAACATTCACTGTAATGTTTAATGTTGAATCGTCAGAAACTAGTAAATCCTGATTAAAATAACTGATAATAAATGAATCAATTACCGTAGTTTCACTTGCAACACAACCATTTGCATCAGTAACAAGCAATAGGTAAGAACCATCAGCAATTGAACTTAGATTAGCCGTTGTAGCCTGGAAATTATTTGGCCCCGACCACAAGAAGCTATAAGCGGGTGTGCCACCTGTAACGACTACCGAAGCCGAGGCATCATTCAGTGCACAAGTCATTTGTTGCGAATTGAGGCTAACTGTAATTTGTGAAGGCTGCGTTATTGTTGCACAATTAACAGCACTACAATTAT
The DNA here is from genome assembly GCA_044379045.1 of Saprospira sp. Taxonomy (GTDB): domain Bacteria; phylum Bacteroidota; class Bacteroidia; order Chitinophagales; family Saprospiraceae; genus Saprospira. The sequence continues at coordinate 2,439 of JBIPOO010000188.1, read as the reverse complement.
TGGCATCTACAACAGTTACACAGAAAACTCCTGCAGACAAGCCTGTTGTAGTGTTATTTGTGGTAGTTTGTCCATTGCTCCAAATAAATAAATAAGGGGCAGTACCGCCAGACGGCAAAATTGTCATGGAAGCATTTGCCTGTCCGTTGCACTGAACATTATTAAGATTTTGTATGGAGGCCGTCAGCAAGCTTGGCTGAGTTACAGTAGCACAAGTGATACCGCTACAGCCAAGTGCATCTACAACAGTTACACAATAGGTGCCAGCACCGAGACCGTTAACCGATTGTCCTATACTGCCAACTGACCATAGGTATGAGATGGCCCCTGTTCCACCACTCACATTTGCTGTAAGCGTAGCGTCAGAAGAGCCAGCACAGCTTGTCGAAGCGTTTGCTACTGTTACAGGTAATCCTGCTCCAACGTTTAATTTGTAGGTGTAAATATTCTGACCAATTTTTGGACAAGCATTGTCATTGACCTTAACCGTAAATGTTTTTAATCCGGCACTTGATGGAGTAAAGCAAAAAGTGGCTCTTACAGAATCGTTGCTAATTCGTTGTGTTGTAAATGTAGCTCCGGCTATGCTATTGTTCCAAGCTGCAAAAACAGAATCAGCTGCATTGGCATCGTAGGCAATCATATCGAAACAGACAGGGTTGTTGCTGACGCAGAAATTATAATCATAATTTGCCTGTTGAGCAGTTCCTGCAAGGTTTAAGGCACTAAGTCTTGGAAGTGAATTTGTACAATTGAGCACCTGAATGAGTGCAACACGTGTCTGTTCAGCAATTTTTAAGCCATTTCTGTATTCATCAACCCTTACGCATAGAACTGCTGTTTGAACCGCAGTAGGCGTAAAAGAAAGCTGGCCAGTTCTGGTGTCGAAGCTCAAACCAGTGGCAGAAAGTGGGTTTGTTCCACTAAAAGGAACATTATATGATGCAGAGGTACCTGAAGCAGTCTGACAATTGACTAAAGCATATACCAAGGAATCGGAATCGGCATCATTTGCAGCAAAACTATAATGAAATGGCTGATTGTTACAGGCAGAAAGATTTGGATTATTTTGAAAACGGCTCGAGTTATTACAGGCAGACAACGTATTATCGATAATCATCTCTGTAAATACACTCTGCGAAGAAGGATTTGAAAGGTTGACAATTGTACCCAACCAGCAGCAATGGCTGTAAGAAACTTTAATATTGTTACAACCTGACGGAAAAGTAACAACAGCCTGATACAACCATTTATCAACTCCGTTGAAACTACCTCCGCTACAATTGGATAGGGTAGTAGGGCAAAGATTGCTCACATCCTGTGGATAACCCGATACCAAACTAAGACTTTGAGATGAAGGGGTGCCACATCGGTTGATACTAACATTTTGAGTAACACCAGGGGTAAGTCCCTGACAATCGCGATAAATAACTAATGAGATGCGATACTGATTAGCTCCAACACAGTCGTAATACATCTCTGCACCCATCAGGTGCGATGCACTTAACTTTTGCAAACCAAGGAAGAAAATAGCCATTACAAATAGCGTCTGACCAAAGATTCTATATCCTTTAGGGAAAATTTTCTTTAACATATTATTCAGTTTTATTTAGTTTGAGTAGCTGTAAATAACTTGACAAAATTTTACGATACAAAAGTAACAATAGAAAACAATCAAAAAAATCACAATATTTAAACATTCTAATTTTATTTTTACTAATTTTACTTATTAAAACTAGTATGAGTCGATGTTTTAATGATAATATCCTAATTTAATTTGATAACTTTATTTTATTTTAAAATGCATGATTCTAAAATAATTTCAATACTAAAAAAATTAAACAGCAGAGAAAGGACTCGTTTCAGGGAATATGTTCACTCAGCTTTTTATAACAAGCATAGTGGGCTTATTAAACTTTGTGATTTTATATTAGATTTTGCTCCCTACTTTAATCATGAGAAGCTAGCGCAAAAGGCTGCTTCTGAAGCTATCTTTCCTAATGAAAAATATTCGGAACAGCATATTTATACCTTGCTTTCCAATCTGCTTGAATTGATGAATGGTTTTTTGGCTCAAGTAGAATTTGAAAATAGTCAATTGACAAAAAAAAGATATACTATGGCTGCATTGAGAAAGCTAAAGGAACAGAGACAATGGCAGTCGGTTAAAAAACAGTATGAAATATTACGATTGAAGGAAATAGAAAATAATTCATCTTCATTGCTGGAATCTAAACTATTTTACGATGAGCTTGATGCAAACTTTATTTCTAAACAGTTGCGCGAATCGGATCCAAATCTTCAGCTAAGCTCAGATATGCTCGATAGGTATTATTTTGCTGAAAAGCTCAAATCCGCTTGCGACGTTATTAGTAGAAATATAGTCATAAAGGCTGCTTACATTAGTTTTGAACTGGATGAAATCTTAAAAATAATTGA
>JBIPOO010000187.1:0-7665 GCA_044379045.1 Saprospira sp. | reverse complement strand
CAATTGCTACTATTAACAATCCAACTGTTGCCAATACCTTTGCATTGCCAATTGTTACCACAACATTTGTACTTGAAGTAAGCGATGCATTCGACTGTTCTGACAGAGATAGCGTAAGGGTAAGAGTAGGCGCCTGCGTACCCGATCATGCCGGTTTTACGCCAAATGCCGACGGGGTAAACGACCTATGGGTAATTCCATGTCTTGGACTATTGCCTGGTGATGTAGAAGTGTACAATCGTTGGGGTCAATTGGTTTACCGCAAAGAAAATTACGATAACAGCTGGAACGGAACGCATTTCCAGACAAACCAGGACCTACCGGATGCCACTTATTATTATGTAATAAAAGTGACTTACCCAATGTACACCAATCAGTTAATTTACAAAGGAACCGTAAGTATTATTCGATAATATAAAATGGGGAGCCTAAGCCGCTCCCCCATTAACTTTAAAAATCGTCTAAGAAAAATATAAATCTGTTATGAAAAAAATATTCTCAATTGTTGCAGTGATTTTCTTTATTCAGTCTGCTCAAGCTCAACAGGAACCGCTATTTGCTCAATACATGAACAATGCATTTCTTATTAATCCTGCTGTTGCCGGTTCTAGAGGAACTCATGGAATCAATCTCTTTCACCGCTGGCAATGGGTAAGTTTTCCCGGAGCGCCACAAACTTTCGGTGTCAGTTATCAAGGACTAATCAAAGATGTTCACGGCATTGGCGGACTGATATTCTCTGATATTACAGGGCCAAGTGTCCGAATCGGATCTAAAGCTTCTTATGCCTTTCATATTCCATTAAATGATGAGATGCGCCTTTCTATCGGTGCTGCAGCAAGAATTGTAAGAAACAGTATCAATACCAGAACCATTAACTTTTTACAGGATAATGATGCTGCTGTGGCAAATGCCAGTGAAGCTGTTTGGGGTGGAGATGCTGAATTTGGTCTTTATTTTTACAGCCGGAATTATTATGTAGGATTTTCAGCTCCAAATCTCATTCAAACAAAAATAGATTTCGGTGCTAACCCAACTGCCAGAGATCCACTCGGAAAAGGATACAGACATTACTTTCTGACAGGTGGGTACAAATTCCGTATTCCTGAGAAAAAAATGATTATTGAACCTTCCGTCATGGTAAAATATGTCAAAGGTACAATACCACAGATTGATGGTGGTGTAACCCTAAGACTTTTAAATGACCAGCTTGCATTTGGTTGTTTTTACCGCAATCCTGGCTTTGTCTCCTTTCAAACGAGATTTGTATTTGACAACTCAATTCCATTGCTCATTTCCTTCGATGTGTCAACTGCCAGGTTCCAAAATTACAGCGTAGGCGCTACTGAGGTTATTCTTGGCTATGATTTCAAAGGGACGCCAATGTTTGAAAACAATGGGCCAGATGTTCCTCAAAACATTAAGTAAAGATTTGCTAATATAATTTAAAAAGGAAAGTTCGGTCTCAGGCTGAGCTTTCCTTTTTAATGATATTATTGAAATTCTCTAAAAGGATATTAAAAACAAAAAACCTTTGTCTTTAACAAATTTAGCTATCAAAAAACAATCCGAATTACTGAGTATATTCGCTTATATTGGATTGGATATGATAAAGGAGGAGACTCCTATCGGGCTTTCTTGAAATACAATGGAAATCCAATCTAAAAAAATCAGTTAAGTTATTAGATTGTATCAAAAAGGGCATAACCTTGAGAAGAACTGACAATTAAAAAAATTATTCACATTCTTCGGGGCGCTTACGCTCAATCCATATATCGATTCCTGTGCCCATAGATGCTTCTGTGCCGGGTCTTGGCGACTGTTTTACAATGTATGCACCCAGGGTGTCATTCTTTGCCGAAGCAGCTACATGAACGGTACCTATGTAAAATTCATTGCCTAGTATGAGCAACATCGCTTCCTCGTAGGTACTGCACAAAAGATTGGGTACTTCTTTAGGCTCAGCATCTTCTCCTTTGTAAAGTTCCAGATCGACTGTGGAACCTCTTGGTATAGACTGAGGTTCGGTTGGCTTTTTCTCTCCTTTTCTGGGATCTACTTCCTTGAAAATCAGTCGGCCATTCATTGAAATGGAACGAATAGTGTTTTCTCCTTTACCAGGTACATATTTCAATTTACCTATCTTGATGTCCATACTTTTTAACTTTCGGCTTACCTGATCCAAGTGCTGTGTGATGATATGGGGATAAAAGATACTAACCTTTGGCGGCTGAGATGCATTGACCGTTACATAAACAGTACGTTTTGGTTTTACAAGGCTACCGGCTGCGGGCGATTGATCAACGATAACACCCAAAGTTTTATTTGGCATATAAGTAGAATCGGCAACTACCATCTTAAGTCTTAACGCTTTCAAAGTTTTTTTCGCCTGTTCTACTGTTAGGTTTTTAACTTCAATTATTTTCACCTCCTCTCCATGGCGGGTATATCCGGGAAGTATCAGATAAAAAACCAATAATGAAAAAACTAAAAATACGCCCAACATGAGCCCCAGATTTTTATACACAAAGGGCGTGCTGAGGAATAACCATATTCCCTTAAAAAAGTTAACAACTTTGGTTTTGAAACTCATCTTCTGTATTTATAAGATTTAGAATGGCAAATTTAAATAAATATTGAAAAAGAAAGAAGAAGCAGGTGCTTGTTTATATCATATTTATCAATTAACGAAAGAAATAAGATGCTATTGGAACAAAAGATCTTCTTAGCTGTTAAATAATCAAAATATAAACCTATGTTCAGCTTTTTCAAAAAAAATCCAATTGCTAAGCTTGAGAAACAATATCTACAGCTTATGGAAGAGGCAAGAGACCTGCAAAGATCGGGCGACTTGAGAGCTTACGCCGAAAAAATCACTGCATCTGAAACGATACAAGACAAAATTGCAGAACTAAAAGCTGCCAAAGAATCAAAATAATATGCTAAATTTGCATTTTCTGTCAATCATAAAAATCAAGTTTTGTCTTTTTATTATTTTGCTACCTTTAGGTACTTTTTGCCAGCTTCATACTATTGATTTCGATACATTAACCAGAGCTGATTTGGAGTTAGTCGAAATTGATCTTATCAACGGTAACAATTACCGCTTCATTACACACATAGAATCGGATACCAATATTTACCTGATGCCGGCTATGTTACCTAAAGGCTATTTCGAAGCTTATTACCACAAGGATAGCAACCATTTAGCTTTTACTTACTATAACTTTGGTAAAAAATCATACTCGCAACAGTTTTACTTCGATGGCAGCATGAAGTCGGACAGTGAGTATGATCAATATGGGAATATGCATGGTATGCACGTAATTTTCGACAGAAATGGCGAAGAAATTTGGCATGCAGATTATTGGCACGGCGAACCTGAACTGAGACATACAAAAAATTATCTCGACGTTTTCAATTACACATCAGAGCTTATAAAATCGAAGAAGGCTTTTGGTTGTTATGTTTTCAACCCCACTCCTATGCGCGAACGTCATGATGAGATATCATTGAACTCCGATGGGAGCTTCCAGTTTCATAATTACAAATCAAATTGCGACTGTAACAGACATAGCAATGGTAAATGGAGACTAGAAGACGGTCTTTTGAAATTAGAAGCTGAAAATCCTAAAATATGGCCCTTGGGTAAAGAAAAGACATTTGCCCTCATCTCTAAAAATGGCAGAAACCCTGTGTTGGTTGAATACAGTAATTTTGGCCTGAATTGGTACGCTTCTGAATTTTACAAATGCAAAAAATGCAATTGTTACCAAAAATAAAACAACTTATTGCTCCTCTGTAAGAATAATTTCAACCCTTCGGTTCTGGTGCTTAGCCATACCGGTGCTCACAGGACCTTTACCTGTGAAACTTATCTGGGCAGGAGGCATGCCAATCAAAATCAGAAAATCATTTACACTTTTTGCTCTTTTATCAGAAAGGTACTGATTGTATTGTTTATCACCCTCATCGTCGGCAAATCCAGTTACTTTCACCTTTAGTTTCATAGGGTCTTTGTACGGAGCAATCATCTTAAGGATAGCTTCTTTATGAATTTCATTGATATTCATGGTATCGCTATCGAAATAAAGTGAGAGATTTTTGCGCAGACTTGATTTTGGTACACTTTCGCGGAAAGCTATAAATTCTTCTTTTTTTAACAATTGATCATATTTTACATCAACCAGCGCACTGTCAATTTTATCGGATAGTACAGTTTCGTCAACAGGTTCAGGCTCTGGCTTGTCATCAGGCTTTTTTACAGCACCCTGTTTTATCAGTTTAATATCAATTTTCTTAATAAATTCTCCCGCTGTTTTTTCAAAATAGTCTGCATTGATATTGCTCTCATAACCGCCTTTTTCAATGATGTAGGAATAGGATGCTCCACCCGGCACACAAAGAAAAAACCTGCCATCTTTGTCGCTGCTGTAGTTTCCAACATTTTTGTTTGAGCTTCTGACTCTTACAGTTGCAGATTCAACGGGCATTTTAGTTTCATCGTCAAGAATATAACCATCGAGTAAAACCACATCAACCTTAGGCTTCAAATCTGATGGCATATTATTTTCATATAAATCCAAGGCTCCTTTTGCGCCTCTTGCGGAGGAAAAGTATGCCCTTCCTTCAGGAGAAATAACCAAACCTGCCTCACGGAATGGAGAATTGATAGTTTCTCCAAGATTTTTGGGTGTTGACCAGGAAATGCCATCTTCCTTTAAATAAGTCACAAAAAGATCTGCATCGCCCAAACCGGGATGACCTGTAGAACTGAAATAGAGACTGATGCCATCAGGAGCAATATAAGGTGTTTCCTCATCTCCGGCAGTATTGATGGTTGACCCAAGATTTACAGGTTCACCCCAGAAACCATTGGCCCCCAGTTTACTTTTCCATATATCGGTACCCCCAAGACCACCTTCACGGTTACTGACGAAATACATGGTAGTGCCATCGCAACTGATACTTGGTTGAGAATCCCAAAACTCAGAATTAAGGCCATTTGCAGGCTCTACTTTGTCTATGACATCATTTTTTACATCATATTCAGCCATATAAACATCGCAACCACCTTTCACATTTTCCCAGGCACAAGCCGAAAAATATACTCTACGACCACAGGTTGTAAATTTTGCCATCCCTTCGTTTCTTTTGGTATTAATGGCATTTCCTATCGATTTAGCATTGGTCCATTCACCTTTTTTATCTTTTCGGGCAACCATAATATTTTCGTTACCACTTCTGAGGGAGGTAAAAATCAGAAATTTGCCATCGGAGGTCAATGTTGGCATAAATTCATCCTCATCAGAATTGATATTGCCCTTCAGTTTCTGTGGCTGATCATTTTGACCATTGACTTCATTTTCGAGCGAATATTCACAGTTTGCAATGTTAAAATCGATATTGCGTTCGTAATTTTTCTGAGCAAAAAGCTCTTCTGTTTTATAATCTTTATCCTGTGCGTGTTTGAAGAGCAGATAATAATCGAGTGCCTTATCGTAGCGATACTGTTTTAGATAAGCCTCAGCTGCCTCATAGAAGGCATTGCGCGAATGTTCGGGCTTCATCGCAAATAATTTATCGTAATAGCCCGAGGATGATTTGTAATTCCCGAGACTCAGTTCAATGAGTCCCATCAGTCTGATCGCTGCCACAAAATCGGCCTTTTCATTTAAGACTGCCTGCACTTTGGTTTTGGCGGCATCGTATTTTTTTTGGTTAAACAGGAGCTCCGCATCCTTCATATTGGCCTGTGCTATTTTCGATTGTGCTGTAGCTATGTTGACAAAAAAGGCAAATAACAGGAATTGTATAAATATATATCTCATTAGTGGGATTGAATGTTCAAGGGACTTCTATCAAATTTCGAGCCGTTTTCCATTCATTTTTTCATCTTTGTATTTTGTTAATCATTAAAACAGGATTTTTTTGCGCTATTGTCTTGAATTCCAGATTATTTCAGGTACTTCAAGAATTTGAGCAATCCTGCGAGACAACACAAAAAGATAATCGGAAAGTCGGTTCAAATATTGCAGCACAAGTTCATCAACAGCTTCATTTTCATTGAGTGCAACAACAAGTCGCTCGGCCCTGCGGCATACGCAACGCGCAATGTGACAACTTGAAACAGCGACGTGTCCGCCAGGTAAAATGAAATTTTTAAGCTCGGGCAGCTTTTCTTCCATTTCATCAATCCAGCTTTCAAGTTGAGTAATGTCTGATAACAATAAATCTGGCGTTTGTATTTTTCCTGCCTTTTCAGGGTCTGTGGCCAAAATGGAACCAACTGTGAAGAGACGATCCTGTATAGTTTTTAATGCTGTTCTCAAGCCCTCATCCTGCAAATGGTCGCGTAAAAGTCCTAAATGTGAGTTGAGCTCATCGACCGTTCCATAAGATTCAATTCTAATATGATGTTTGGGCACTCTTGCGCCGCCCCAAAGTGAGGTTTGGCCCTTATCTCCCGTTTTTGTGTATATTTTAAATGACATGTCAGCTTATTTTTTGCAAAGATAGTTAAAAAAGCTGAGTGTTTCCAGCTATATTCATTTCGAAAAAGAGAAGATTTGCAGATCTACTTAAAAGCACACTTTGTGGTATAAACTTATAGATCTAAAAGGAGAAATTGACGAGCATGGCTATTTTCACACAGAAGCGCAAAGACCGACCAGTTCTGCATTTACGGTGAGACACAAAGATTAACCAAGTATGAATTGTGATCTCGACTATCGGACGAGAGAAATCATAAGTTTACTAAATACATACTTTGTGTTCTCTGTAAAATTTGGTGAGCTCTGTGATAAAAATTCAAATGGGGCTCAAATGGTGGCGTTTTTCACAAAGGCTGAAGTCATTTGGAAAAATTCGTTTCGCTTCGCGGAGCTTTGGTTCACGGAACTTCCTTTCTACAAATTCAGAAAAAGTGGGACTCACCCAACCCCTCTCTTCAGGGCTTCGCCTAAAAGAGGGGCTTTTGATACTCCGATTGAGTATTTCAATAAATCGAATTTGACCATGTGCAAAGAAAAAAACCAGATACATTTTCAAATTGTCATTTTCATCACGTTTGTAGAACGAGACAAATTATTGGCATCTTTACTCTTTCACCATTTTATCTTCAATTCTTAATACTCAATTTCGAAAGATAAGTCTTTTCACCTGTGTTGAGTTTTACAAAGTAATTGCCCGCACTAAGATCCAGATCGCTTATTTCGATTGTGTGATTTAACCATTCTCTTGATTTTTCAGAATAGACCAACCTCCCCAACACATCGTAAATATCTATTTGTGCCTGGCCTTCAATTTGAGGTATAAACAGGGTAAAATCGCCTGAATTTGGATTAGGGAAAAGGTGTAAAGTATTGTCTGTATCGTCAAAAATTCCGCTTTGCTTTTTCTTTACAATTGTACAATTAAAATCTTCGGCAATGTTTAAAATATGGAGCAATTGTGTCTGTGCTTCGAATAAGAAAATAGCACTTGAACCGAATAAAGGCAAATACTGTACATTTCCGTTCTCCTCCCATCTTAAATACAACTCTTCATCAAGCAATTGTTTGTCGACTATCCATTTTAGCTGCATGTTTTGTGTGCTGTTCATTTTTTTGAAAAAATGAAGGGTCTCTGACAAAGCCATATAAATGCTGTCTTCGGTAAAACTAC
>JBIPOO010000033.1:0-24312 GCA_044379045.1 Saprospira sp. | reverse complement strand
CTTTCAAACAAAGTAACCATTTCTCTTTTGAATTCTTCTGAAAAGCGTCTGTGTTTTCTGATTTTTGTTATAATTTTACTCATTGTAAGTTGACTTTTTCGGTCAACCTATTTTAGGGACGCACAGTTAGAAATTAAAAGCGTTGATAACATTCGGTTCAACCTTATTGAATGATTAGCACATGTGGTTTTTCTACCTTCTAATTTAATCCCTCTAAATTAATCTATTCTTGTAAGGCCCTCCCTCAATTGTGCCAAAAAAATTATCGAGCAGCGCAAAAAAGTACGTTTTATTATCAGAAAGATATTCCTTTGTCAATGTCCTGATTTCATCTGCGCTTTGGCTGTAAGGTCCTTCTCCGCAACTTGGTTTTTTACTTTTGCTGTCATTGTTCAGAAAAGTTGCAATTAGCGCTTCATCAACTTCGGGATGAAACTGCACTGCCATCACATTTTCTCCTAAGGTATAAGCCTGATGCGAACTGATGCCAGTACTGGCCCACAATAAGGCAGCCTCAGGTAGTTCAAATACATCTTCGTGCCAATGGAAGAGAAAAGGAAGTGGCGGATAGTCCGCAAATAGACCTGTGTTTCTAACCTGCACTTCCCACCATCCAATTTCTTTATGATCGTTTCTCACTACTTTTGCTCCCATCAGATCACTGATGAGCTGAGCCCCCAGACAGATGCCCAAAACCTTTTTACCCGAATTGATAAAGTCTTTTATGATTTTACGACTATCGTTCAAAAAGGGATATTTTTCAGTTTCGTAAATATTCATCGGTCCGCCTAAAATAATGAGCGCAGCATCTTCATCGGGTTCGGGATGAAAAAAGTTTTCATTGTACAGCTCGATTGTTGTGAAGTTAACGTTTCTGCTGCTGGCCCAATCTGGGATAGTACCTGCTGTTACATTAGGATCGTGCTGCAAACAATAAATTTTCATACATTACAGTATTGATTGAGTACAAATATAAGAAAAAGAGCTGCCTCCCGGAAGAAGCAGCTCTGTATTTTTATAAAATCATTCGGATTTTAATTTACATCCCACCAAATTCTTTGGAAAATTGTAGTAGTAAGGTAAGCAGAAGCTGAAGAGTTGAAAGTAACTTCATTCTCAGAATATGGCAAACGACGAGGAACCTCTGATCCGCTGTTTGGTGTCAAACTTGGAATGCCTGTACGTCTCCAGTCGTTGAAAACTTCCGGGTCAGCATACAGGGAAAGGTACTTCTGTGTCATGATATTATCTAAAGTCAAGTTAGCCTGACCTGGATCGACATCATTCTGTGCAACATAAGCTGCATAATCAGAATTGAGATCCAATTCATCAAATGAAGCAGCGATAGCATCGAGATAAGCATCATGGGTATTGGCTGTTGCACCTTCAGTTTTGAAAAGAGCTTCAGCTTTCATGAACAATGCCTCGGTGTAGCTTAACATTGGTACAGCTTGGTCGGCAGTGAAATATGGGTGTGCAACATCGGTAAGATCGTGACCGAAGAAATCAACGCGAGGGTCATTCAAGGCATTCAATCTTGCTACGTAGTTTGAACCTTCTGCGATGTCGGCACGTTGCTCGATGTACTGAAACCAAGGTGCTGAACCAGATGCCGTGGCTTCGAACGGAAGACGTGCATCATCGGCTGAAGAAGCAAGGCCATTGTTCAGTGCAGTCAAAACATCATTGTAATAGCTGTTATTGCGTTTTGCCAGGTGCAGACTTGCGCGGGCACGCAAACCGTTGATCATCTTAATCCACTGAGCTTCGTCGCCACCATAAAATAAATCATCGGCAGCGGGAGCACGACCTTCGGCAGCAACATTGAGTTTTGCTTCGGCTTGATCGAGTAAGGTAAATACAGTATTGTAAACTGATTCCTGACTATCGAACTGTGGCGCGAGATTATCTGTTCCAGCAAATCCGTTTGAATAAGGAATATCGCCCCACATATCAGTAACAAACATCAGCGTGTATGCTTCTAATACAAGCGCAGCACCTTCATAATGGTTGTAACCTTTATCAACAGAAATCTCTTTCAGTTTTTTGATATCGGCCAAGACACCTGAATAAAGGTTAGACCACATATTATCGACATCTGAACCCTGAATACCATAGTTCTGAATTACAGAAAACTGACGGGTAACACCATCGATATGTTGTGTATAGATTGAAGCAAAGCGCGAGCCATCGCCCCAATAGGTATATGCCAGATTGGTCTGGATAATCGGCAACAACACATCGGGCGTAACTACAGCCGGGTCGTTGGGATTTTTATTGACATCGCCAAAGTATTTTTTACAGGAACTGAACATTCCTACAAAAGCTATCAGGGCGAGCACATGAATCATTTTTAATTTTAACATAATCTATCTTTTTTAAGATGATTTAAATAATTAGAATTTCACACCAAGGCTGATTGCAAAACTACGCGTGTTTGGCAATTGGAAATAATCCAAACCTTGACCATTGCTAGAAGAACCAACAAGGCTGGTCTCTGGATCGATACCTGTGTAAGGCGTAAAGAGAAGAAGGTTACGACCTACAAATCCGATAGAAAGACCACGAAGAGGGGTTTTCTCAAGCATTTTTGGCGTGAAGTTGTAAGTAAGCGAAAGCTGACGCAAACGATACCATGAAGCATCTTCGATGAAACCTTCAGCAACATCTCCAAAACCGCCACCATTACCGGTGTACCAATTTTCATCGGCAAGAACAGTAGAAGTTACAGGAGCTCCAGCTTCGTTAAAACCTGTGAAGGTAAGGCTACCAGTTGCAGGATCCTGGAAAGGCATATCGCGGTTTTCAGTTAATTTGCTCATACCAAAATAGGTAAGTGCGCCTTTGGTACCATTCCACATGTCGCCACCTTGTTTGATATCGAAAAGGAATGAAAGTTCTACTCCTTTGTAACAAAGTGTGTTGGTGATACCCATTAAGAAATCGGGGTTTGGATCGCCAAGCACACGCTCTAGTGGATCTACCATTGGGTATCCATCAGCTCCGATAATCAAAGCTCCGTCAGGATTGTATGGGAGATTTACATCATAACCAGTACCTGCTGCATCATTTGCACGCATAAATGCGCCACCCTGAATTACACCATAACGCTGTCCTTCGATGTTGTAAATAGAAGAACCTGTAAATCCATCGAGGTATTGGTATTCCACATTATCAGGAAGATCTTTTACGATGGTATTCCATTTAGTAAAGTTAACACCAAGATCCCATGAGAAACCTTTGGTTTTAACTGGAGTAGTGTTCAACTCGAGATCAACACCTGTTGTTGAAAGTGTTCCATTGTTGAGTACCGCACGTTGGAAACCTGTTGAAGGAGCAATAGCGATAGAAATGATCTGATTTTTTGAAGTACGAGTATAGAAGGAAGCATCGAGACGGATACGACCATTCAGGAAACGCAGGTCAAGACCTGTTTCAAAATCAGTTGTAAGTGAAGGCTGTAAGGTACCATTTCCGGCAAGTGAATTATAGGTAAAACCTGTAAGTCCATTGAAAGGGAAGATAATACCGTTTGTCCAACCATCAGCAATTGCATTGATCGTACCATTTGCAGGTGTAGTGAAAGCAGTGCTTGTAAGGTATGCACCCGGAGCACCACCACCTACCTGAGCAAATGACAAACGCAATTTTCCGAAAGATAAAATTTTGTTTTGAGGTATTATCTCAGAGAATACAAAACTGGTAGAAACAGAAGGATAGAAAACAGATACATCAGCAGCTTTGAAATCTCTGTCATAAGAAATCAAAGAAGAAAGAAAGTCATTACGGCCTGTTACTGTAAGATAAAGCATGTTATTGAAACCATACTCAATATTACCGAAGAAACCGAAGTTGCGCTGACGGCTGGTAGAGTTAACTGTTGAAACAGAAGAAGTATTTGCTAAGTGAACAAAGCCTGGGAAGGCCAATCCATCACCAATAACCAGCGTGTTCTGCAAATAGGTTTCGTAGTGATTGATACCCAAATTGTAAGAAAGGCTGTGTTTTTCAGCAAAAGTCTTTGTGCCACTCACATTTAAGTAAGCATCGATATTTTTGAAGTTGTATTGATCGTCCATAACGCGACCGCCTGGGAATGCGCGTGAATAGAGTTCAAATTCCTGTGTACGGTGATCGCTGTAAACATCGGTACCAATATTGGTACTTATTGTCAACAGGTCACTGAATTTGTAAGCAGCCTGGAAGCTACCGAAAACACGGTTTACTCTGTCATTGAACAGCGTATTGTTTACAGTCCAGAAAGGATTGTCATAACCGCCACCACCACGGTAGTTACGTTGACGGCCATTTGAACGATAGTAAGACGCGCTGTTATTTACAGGGTCATCAACTCCGCCTGTATTGTCAAATGTTGCAGGTGTACGTAGCAAACCAAGCATCAGACCTGAGATATTAGAACCTTGTTGAATTCTGGTACCACCTGAATTAGTGTAATTGATGGTTGTGCTTAGTTTGAGTTTGTCTTTTAGGAATTTGGCAGTTGAAGAAAGGCCAACATTTGTCTTTCCAAATGAATTATTCGGAATAACTCCGTTCTCACTCAAATTTGAAAAAGAAAGACGATAAGTTGCAACATCGCCACCACCTGAAACTGCAAGGTCATTTCTCCACATGTTGCCATTTCTGAAGAAACTGCTGAGGTTGTCGTAAGGAGTTACAGCTTGTGAAGTAGCAGTTGGATCGCTCTGACCAACAATGCGACCGTTAACATCATAGTCATAGTCAGTAGCACCGTCATAACGGAGTGAATCGATTGAAGGACCCCAGCTTGTTGGCCAACCGGTTTCGGGACCAAAATATTCGGGAGTAACGCCATCGGCACTGTACCAACCAGTACCCTGTGCCCATTTTTTCTGAAGCTCAGGAAGTTTATTTACCTGTGAAATTGTATACGTTGAATTAAAATCAACAGCAATACCATTTTTAAGTTCTTTGGTACTTTTACCTTTTTTTGTAGTAATGATCACAACACCTTTAGAACCTTCAGCACCATACAATGCAGATGCAGCAGCACCTTTTAATACGGTAATCGACTCGATATCATTTGGATTGATATCGATAGCACGGTTTGAATTGGCAACACCACCCAAACTGCGCTCACTGTGATTTTCAGCATTGCTGATACGCACACCGTCCACTACCATCAAGGCTTCGTTATTTCCATCGAATGTGGACTGACCACGCACAATGATACGCGAAGCAGCACCGGCAGCACCAGATGAACTGGTTACCTGAACACCTGAAATCTTGCCCGAAATGGCGTTGATCATATTAGGTGTATTTGAACCCGAAATCTCGTCTCCACTGAGCGATGAAACAGCGTAACCTAGTACTTTTTCCTGACGGCTAACACCAAGAGCAGTAACGATTACATCATCTTTCATGACACCTTCAGAGAGGATAACGTCGATGCTAGCTTGGCCGGAAATTTCTTTTTCCTGTTCTGTGTAGCCAGTGTAGCTAAAAACAAGGACAGTGTAACCCTGAGGAACATCAATTTGATAATTGCCTTCTGCATCAGAGGCTGTTCCAACCAGAGGCACCGATCCTTTTACAACAATATTGGCCCCAATAAGCGGGTCTCCCGATTCTGATTTCACTGTTCCCGAAACTTTTGTCTGGGCAAATACAGTGCTTACAGTAAAGAGAAGTGCCAATGCAATTAAATTTAGGTACTTCATACTAAAATGTTTTATGTTAACAATAAACTTAGTTAATCATAAAAATAGAACTTTATTAACAAAAACACAGAAACTGATAACAATTTTTTAACAATAGAACGTCAACTTTTTTCCTTTTTTCTGTAAAAAATAATTTCTTGAAAGATATCAACACATATTACAAATTATAATTAAATGCAAATCAATGTATTTTAACAAATAAAATGCTTGCTGCCAAAATTATAATTTTGGAGCAAACAACAATTTATTTTAAAATTTAAAATTAGTTTGAGTTCGTTTTAAAAAAATCGACTGTAAGCTGAAGCCCTTTGTAAAAATCAATATGGGCATCGTAGCCCAAAAGACGTTCAGCTTTGGAAATATCGGCCTGAGAGTCGCGGATATCGCCTTCGCGCGCTTCGCGCAGGATAGGTTTTTTATCAATTCCAACTGCCAATCTGATGCCTTCGAACAATTCCAAAAGATTATAACGGCCACCACATCCCACATTGTAAACCTGATTCAATGATTCGTAATGCTCCGTAAACATGGCTTTAATATTTATTTGAACTACATTTTCGACAAAGGTAAAATCCCGTGTCTGCTTCCCATCGCCGTTTATATAAACTTGCTTGTCGTTGAAACAGGCATCGATAAACAATGGTATAACAGCTGCATAAGCACCTTTGGGGCTTTGTTTCGGTCCAAATACATTGAAATAACGGAAACCGATAAACTCCATTTCGTACAATTTCCCAAAATTTTCGGCGAAAAGTTCGTTACTGTATTTGGTTATAGCATACGGCGAAAGTGGGGTTCCAATCTTTTCCTCTTTTTTGGGCAAGTTTGGTTCATCGCCATAAACAGAGGACGAAGATGCATAAACAAAGCGTTTAATTCCATTTGAATGCGCCGCATGAACCATGTTTACAAAACCCGTAATGTTGTATAGCGTACTCAAATGTGGCTCCTTAACGGACCGGGGAACCGAGCCCATCGCTGCTTGATGACAGATTATGTCTATCCCCTGGCATGCTCGTTGGCAATCTTCAATAATACTGATGTCGCCTTCAATGAGTTCAAATAAGGGGTTTGATAAAAAAGGTTCGATATTTTCTCTGAATCCGCTCAGAAAATTATCCAAAACCCTCACTTTGGCCCCATATTTCAAAAGGTATTCAACTATGTTTGAGCCGATAAAACCTGCACCACCAGTTACAAGAATCTTTTTATTTTTTATTTCGGCATTGCCGTGATAAGCTATGTTGTACATTTATGATTTTTATTCGCCCAAATATTGTATTCTATTTTTAGAAACGGGAATCAAAGCAATTTTCTAATGCCAATAATTTATTTTTCGTCCGCTACAAATTCCAGACAGACAGAGTTAATGCAATATCTTAATCCTTTTGGTTTGGGGCCGTCATTGAAAATATGCCCGAGATGACTGTCGCAGGCGGGGCAAAGCAATTCTATACGGGTCATTCCATGACTTCTGTCCATTTTCTGTTTGATATCGGCAGTTTCCAATTCTCCCCAAAAAGAAGGCCAACCGCAGCCAGAATGGTACTTGTGTTCAGATTTGAAGAGCGCATGCCCACAGGCCCGACATTTATAGGTACCCTTTTCGGAATGTTCATAATATTTACCTGTGAATGGACGCTCGGTACCTGCCTGGCGAAGCACTCTGTATTCAAGCTCGTTGAGTTCGGCTTGCCATTGTTCATCGGTTTTTTGTATTTTATCCATCATAGATTATCAGATTATCAGATATCAGTCTAGTCTTTCGGACGAGATCAGATTTTTATTTAAATTCAGGAAAAATCATCAAATTTCAATATCATAAGACTTGATTTTTCTGTAGAGGGTTCGTTCCGAAATTCTAAGTTCTTTGGCCGCTTCTTTTCGTTTTCCGCGATGTTTTTTCAAGGCCCGTTCAATAAGTTCCTTTTCCATGTGGTCCATCGAGAGACTTTCTTCTATTTCTTCCACATCGCCAAAATCACTGTTGACCTGAATGCTCGTTTCGGGCTGTTTTGAGATGATGAATGGTTGTTGAGTTGTTACATTTGGAGTTTCATAAACATCCGGAATATAAGAGGCTGTTGTCGAAGATACTGTTCCGCTCATTTGCAATCCGGGCATTTGGAGATTATTGGTTCTTGCAAGTTCAGCTATTAGTGCCTTGAGGTCGTTCAAATCCTTTTTCATATCATAGAGAAATTTAAAAAGGATTTCCCTTTCATAAAAGCCCTGCCCATGAGGATTATCGCCGCTACTACTATATAAATTGGATGGAATTGGCAAAGAAGATGTCTGACGTGCATCGGGAAGAAATCTAATCAGTTCATCGGCCGATACAAATTTATCCTCAGAAAAGAGTGCGACCCTTTTGGCTACATTGCGCAGTTCGCGGATGTTACCTGGCCAGCTATAATTTTGTAAAAGCAATTGCGCCTTTTCATCCAACCTGATTACGGGTGTACGGTACTGCTCGGAAAACTCAGTTACAAATTTTCGAAAAAGCAGCTGAACGTCATCGCCTCGTTCTCTCAGCGCAGGCACGTTGATCATTACAGTACTTAGCCTGTAAAAAAGATCTTCGCGGAATTTTCCCTGTTTAATGCGCTCCATCAGATTTACGTTGGTAGCCGCAATAACCCTGACATCAGTTTTTTCAACAACAGAAGAGCCTACTTTTACAAATTCGCCCTGCTCGAGTACCCGAAGCAGAAAAGTTTGTGTATCAAGTGGCATTTCGCCAATTTCATCAAGAAAGATGGTTCCTCCATTTACAGTTTCGAAATATCCTTTTCTATCCCCTGCCGCTCCTGTAAATGCGCCTTTTGTATGTCCAAAAAGCTCTGAATTGATGGTACTTTCGGGCAATGCCCCACAATTGATGGCAATAAAATTATTGTGCTTTCGCGAGGAAAGGCTGTGTATAATTTTCGAAAAGGACTCCTTCCCTACTCCGCTTTCGCCGGTGATTAGCACACTGAGATCGGTAGGCGCTACCTGCGCTGCCGTTTTCAATGCGTGTTCGAGCAGAGAAGAATGTCCTATTATTCCAAAACGTTGTTTTATTGACTGTATTTCCATTTTTTACCAAGTCAGAAGCTAGAAGTTTGAAGGTAGAAATCTGAAGTAAGAAGGTTAAGGTTGAATTTTAATTTCATCCTTCTAATTTCTAATTTCTTAATAGTGTGTTACAAAAACATCATATTTATAAACAATTTTACGCGTTTCGCCAGCTTTGATTTTCAATTCCCAACATACATCGGTATAAGGGTTGAAGCTGTCGTAGCTCTTGATTCGCGGAGCTAATTTCCACTTTTCATTCGATTCGAGCAATTTGCCAATGATGGCACGTTTTGTATCGAGACGAATTTCTTTTGATTTATAATTCTGAATTTCAATTTCGGCTTCAACGGTAACAATATCGTAGTAGCGCAGACGGTTGTTGGCTTCTTTGATGGATTTATCATTTACTTTTCGGGCAATTTCTTTCTCAGTAAATTTAATAGCCACGTCTGGGGCTTCGGTAAGTTTAAGATTGATATTGTCCTTTAGAGAAGTATATTTTAATAAATCCTGACTGACCGGGCTAATTTTGGATTTGTCATTTTTTACCACCATTGCCGGAGCTGAAGTCCAGACATAATCGCTGGTATTGGTAAGCTTGAGCGTATGCACCACAGGTAATTTCTGCTGTTCGAAACTGTAAGCAGTGGTATAGCTTGGGCTGTTTTGAGATAAAATCACCTCATAAACATGTTCAATTGGTATCTCAGCAGTAAAAATGTCTAATAGTGCTCGTTCTCCTTTTTTAATCACAACATTATCTATACTGTAGAAAAACAAGTCTTCGATTGAATTGCCTTCTGCCGCACCAATATTTCCAGTAGGTGCCGGATAATAATCATCAGGAGCTCCTACAACAGCTTCATTATCATAAACAGCTGCATTCATTCTTGGCGCTGCAAAATTTTGATAAGATTGTTCTAGAGTACGGGTATTATAAGATTCCTGCTTGTAAATAAGGTTAAGAAAATCTGCAATAGTAGTGGCATAACTAAAGTTTGGAACACCTGCAACCATATTTAATTTTGCCACGTCAATATCTTCAGCCTCGTTAATAACTGTGGTACGAAGGGTCATTTTTGCTTTATCCTCGGCAATAAGCTCGATGAGGTAATCGGGAGTCCAACTAATACCTTTTGATAAATACATTAAATTTAAAGCTTGTTTTTCTTTTGCAGTGGTAAAATTTACCTGCATTACTGGCAGTTTTTGAATAGATGCATTGGTAAAGGTCGGGGTTTCTAAAAATTCTACTTTTCTGCAACTATTCAACTGCGAATGTGTAATCATTGTAGTCGTTCCATTATTGAGAACCAAGGCATATAAAGAGCCGGATTTGATAGCAGGTTTCGATGGGTCGGGATTTGGCGTTTGTAATATTTTTATTTTCCCTTCCATCCAGGTTGAATCGCCCGATTGTAAAATTCTTACTTTTTTGCCATCATTAGCCAGAAACATTTCCGCATAAGAAACTGCAAGACCCTGAACCTCTTTGTCTTGAAGAAAACTCTTGGCAATGCTCATTTCCTTTGTAGGAGAAGAAAGCCAAAAAGTACCGTTTAATGCTCTTGGAATTGTATCTCCAATGACTTCCCACTTTTTGTCTTTGGTCGTTACTTGTCCGCTTTTCACAAAAAAGGCTGTAGAATTTTTGAAAATAGAGACCGATTCTTGTTTGAGTCCGAGCTGCGCAAATGCACCTAAACTGAGCGATAAAGCTGTAAGTGTGAGTGCAAAAATTTTAATGTTCATGTTCTTTTCTTTTACTTTTAAAAATGTATTGTCAGCCCTTTAGATGCAAGGATATTGAATTGTGATGTGTAGGGTTATTCTTTCATTAGTTTTTTTAGTCTTGACTGAAAAACCTGAGGCCAAGGTGCCCGGGCAATTAGCAATTATAGGAAAGTTTATTTCACTCATATCTCAACAACTTTTACAGCTCCGATAACATCGTGCTTTCCGGTTATGAGTAAAATTCCAAAATAGTCGTCATCGTCTATTTTTAAGTCAGTACAAATTACTTTTCTGTTAGCTCCTTCCGGTAAAATATTAAAGAAATATGGAAAAAGATATTGAGAATGATATTCCTGAACAGTTTTGGGCATGCCGATACAAAAACCGGGTTTAGAGGTATCTTTCATCCAGACATCGTGATATCTGAAAGTAAAAGAGGCATCATCGTGTTGAGTCAAGATTCCTGCTTCCTCGTCTTTGTAAAGTATTTTGGCAGCTCTCATTTCTTACATTTTCTTTACCTGCAAACATAATTCCAAGCCAAGCGCATCGGCCAACTTTTGAACAGTCAAAAGGGTTGGATTTCCCTTTCCACTTTCAAACTGTTTCAAAGTGCGTAAGCCAACTCCGGCAACCTCGGCCAAGGTTTCCTGGTTTACCTTAAGCATCTCGCGTCGTTTTTTAATATTTTCTACTAGTTGTTCAAAGTGCATTATATTGCTCTATTTGACAAAAAAGAATGTCTGACAAACAAATTAAAGTCAAAAAGTGCAACAAAATGCACTTTTTAGATATTTACACCAACTCCCCTTTTAAAGTAGCCTGCGTACAATCGATCACCTTTACATAGACATAATCCCCTATTTTAGCATCACCCTTTGGGAAAACAATCATTTTATTTTGAGAGTTGCGGCCTGCAAGTTCTTCTTGACTGCGTTTCGATACTTTTTCGACCAAAACCTTGAAAGTCTTTCCAATATCGCGCAGGTTGTGCTGATATGAAAGCTGATTCTGCAGGCGAATCACCTCTTCGAGGCGGCGTTTTTTGATTTCTTCTGGAATATCATCCTCGAACTTACGGGCTGCGAGTGTACCAGGACGCTCCGAGTAGAAAAACATATAGGACATGCTGTATTCGCTGAACTGCATGATTGAAAGTGTATCCTGATGATCTTCTTCAGTTTCGGTACAAAATCCGCAAATAATATCTGAAGAAACTGCACAATCGGGCATAATCTCTCTGATTCTGTCCATTTTGTGCATATACCATTCGCGGTCGTAGGTACGGTTCATTTTTTTCAAAACCTTGCTGCTGCCCGATTGCACAGGCAGGTGAATGTATTTGCAAATATTTTCGTGTGCAGCCATAGTATGCAGCACTTTATCGCTAATGTCTTTGGGATGAGAGGTGGAAAAACGAACTCTTAAATCTGGATTGAGCAGTGCAACCGCTTCCAGCAAGTCGGCAAAATCAACCAAACTTTCATTTTCTGGATTTTTCCATTTATAACTGTCCACATTTTGTCCCAACAGTGTAACCTCTTTATAGCCTCTGCTCAATAATTCGGTACATTCGGCCAATATACTGTATAGATCACGACTGCGCTCACGTCCACGTGTAAAAGGCACCACACAGAAAGAACACATATTGTCGCATCCGCGCATGATGGTAACAAAGGCGCTTACGCCGTTATTATCCAAACGTACCGGATTGATATCTGAATAAGTTTCCTCTCGTGAAAGGAAAACATTGATACCTTTATCACCGTCCTCGGCTGTAGCAATAAGGTTTGGCAGGTCGCGGTAGGCATCGGGGCCAAGTACAATATCAACAAGTTTCTCCTCTTCGAGCAGGGCAGATTTCATCCTTTCTGCCATGCAGCCAAGTACTCCGACCAACATTCCGGGGCGTTGTATTTTCAGTTTATCGAAAACACGCAAGCGTTTACGCACAGTTTCTTCGGCCTTTTCGCGAATAGAACAGGTATTGACAAGGATAAGGTCCGATGATTCCATATCTCGAGTGGGCTCGTAACCCATATCGGATAGAATTGAAGCAACAATTTCGCTATCGCTGAAATTCATCTGACAGCCATAGCTTTCGATGTAAAATTTTTTGTGATTGCCCTCAGCTTTTTTGAGCATCTGTTCTTTGAAAAAAACATCGCCCTGACGGCTTTCTTCGACTTGTTCTTTATTGAAATCGAGCGTAGGATTATTATCGTAGAGTTCCATTTGACTATTGTAAACAGGAATTAGAATTTTGAAATCAGAATATTGATTTTACAATGCAAAGATAGAACTTTTTTGGAAATTGTGACATTTTGTCAGTTGACAATCTGAGAAGGAAAAATTTAGGAGTAATTTTTAAAAATTGATTTTAGATTTGAAAAACCAAAATTTAATTCATATTTTTGTAGGGAATTTACGGAAAAACAGGAAAGAATAATGATACATGAGCTTAAAATAAAAAATCTATACTCATTCAAAGAAGAACAAATCTTCAGTTTTGAAGCAAGCAGCGACAAAACATATGAGGATTTGTATTGCACAGAAGTAAAACCCGGACTAAAATTACTAAAGTTGGCAGTAATTTATGGGGCGAACGCATCGGGCAAAACAAATTTTTTGAACGTACTGGATTTTATAAGGCAAATTATTCTGAGCGTTCCAAACGAAAAACTAAAAGGCATAAACCTACAAGCATTTTTACTTGATGAAAACTCCAGAAATGAAAATAGCAGCTTTTCGATTTCCTTTTATTTGGGTGCTACGAGGTACATATATGAATTGGAATTAAACAGTGATCATATTGTTTTTGAAAAGTTGGCTTACTATCCTGCAACACAACCTGCACTTGTATTTGAGCGCAGCTTTAATTCGGCAAAAAGGATCTCAAAACTAAAGTTTGGAAGTACCATTGAAGTTGGCGAACGAGACAAGATAATTTTGGAGGGAGATTTAATTATCAACGCTACCCTATTGTCTGTTTATTTAAGAAAGAATGTTAATATTCCGGTTTTGGAAGCTGCTCTTAGTTGGTTCAGCAAAAATATGTCGCCAAAAACAGACAGCAGAAACGAACTTAGGTACCAATCGACCGAGAGGATTTACAAGTCGGAAAAAGAAAAAGATTTCACGCTTGAGCTTTTACAAAAAGCCGATTTTAATATTGTGGATATAGACCTAGAGAAGGAAGAAAAGGATGAGCAACGTTCGGGCATGTTTGAAGAATCGGTAAAATTGTATATTGTGATGGGTTATGGGAAACGAAAGCGAATAAATTTTGTACACCGAACCGGGAGCGGCAAAAATGCTACATTACCATATGATGCACAATCGGAAGGCACTAAAAGATTTTTTGAATTGAGCAGCATACTAGCTAAACTACTCGAAGACAACAGCTTTGTTCCATTAGACGAACTCGAAACTTCTTTGCATCCGGACTTAACAGACCATTTTATCAAGACTTTTCTTGCAAATTCAAAAAATTCTCAGTTGTTATTTACAACTCATAATCTTATGCTTCTTGACTCGGATTATATCCGAAGAGATGCCGTTTGGTTCTGCGAGAAAAACGAAGAAGGTGCTACAGAACTGTTCTCTGCTCACGATTTTGGGCTACATAAAAACATTTCACTTTTCAACGCCTACAAAATTGGCAAATTTGGCGCAAAGCCAAAGTTGGGCAGTATTTTTTTAGATAGTTATGGCAAGATATAGCAAAAACCGAAAAGAAAAATACAGCATCGCTATTGTGGGAGAAGGTGAAACCGAGTGGCATTATTTTGATAACCTTTGGACTCAAAAGAGATTTAGTTTCCACTTTTGTTTGAACGACTAAATAATAACAATCCAAAATCTCCTTTCAGCATGGTTCAACAAATATTGAAAAGTCTTGAAAGTTCTCAGAACAAAAAATGAAAGGTAAGCCGATTTTCTAAACGGCTATTTTTTTCAATACATCCAATGCATGACTGACATTGCTGGCATACACATCGAGATGCGTAACAAAACGAATAAGTTGAGGCCCAAAGGGAACAGCTTTGACGCCATTTGATGACAGATTTGTTAAAAATTCGGTCTGAATAATTTCTTTGGCCAATTTGGCGATAACGATATTTGTCTCTATAGGGAAAACTTCTTCGATATAGGATAGTCCTGCTATTTCAGCACCGAAAGCCTTTGCCAGCTGATGGTCTTCGGCCAAGCGACCTATGTGATGTTCTAATGCATAGATGCCTGCAGCAGCCATAAAACCCGCTTGTCGCATACCGCCACCAAATAGTTTTCTGATGCGGCGACATTTTTGAATATAATCTTTATTGCCAATAAGCAGCGAACCCATGGGTGTACCCAATCCTTTTGAAAGACAGATAGAAATGGAATCGAAACAATCGCCAATTTCGCGACTGCTGTATCCTTTAGCTACAATTGCATTGAAAACACGAGCACCATCGAGGTGCAGTTTTAAATCTTTTTCAAAACAAAGTTTCTTAATTTCCTGAAGATTTTGCAACTCATAACATGAGCCGCCTCCTTTATTGCAAGTATTTTCAAGCACAACCAACTGAGAAGGCGCCTTGTGCATATCAGCGAAAAGGTTGATACGCTCGAGAATATCGGCCGGTTTCAAAATGCCAAGACTAGCCTCGGTCAGACTTACTGATAATCCGGAATGGAAGGCTATGCCTCCCACTTCATAAAGATAAACATGAGAAAGCTTATCGCAAATGAGCTCGCCGGGTGCATTGCTGTGTCCCTTGATGGCTATTTGATTGGCCATTGTTCCGGAGGGACAAAACAAGGCTGCATCTTTGCCAAACAATGCTGCCGTCTTTGCTTCAAGTGCATTTACTGTAGGGTCTTCACCAAAAACATCGTCACCTACAGGGGCCGAAAACATGGCATCGAGCATTGCAGGGGTTGGTTTGGTCAGGGTGTCGGAGCGGAAATCGGAAAGCATATGTTTGATTTGAAAATGTGCCAATTAGTAAATTTGATTCCGAAAGCTATCGGAATGAGAGGTTTTGTCTCGTCTATGAAGAGATATCAAAATTTAATGATATCTGAATAAAAAACCCATACCTATTTGTTACAAATAATTCAAAGATATAGAGAAAAGCAATTTAAACATTAAAGCTAGCATCAAAAATTTGACATTATTCTTACAAAATCAATATATTTGTAAAAACTATACTACTATGGATACTAAAGAAGATATTGTAAAAAATTGGCTACCACGCTATACTGATACCAAACTTGAAGAATTCGGCTCTTATATTTTGCTTACTAATTTCTCAAATTATGTAAAGCTTTTTGCCGAAATGCACGGCGTTGAAGTTAAAGGTCAGGGCAAAGCTATGCAAACCGCTACAGCTGATAAAATAACCATTATCAATTTTGGCATGGGCAGTCCTAATGCGGCCACAATCATGGATTTGCTTACTGCCATAAAACCGGAGGCTTGTTTGTTTTTGGGAAAATGCGGTGGTTTGCGCAGCGATAAAAACAAGGTTGGCGATTTGATTTTGCCTATTGCTGCTATCAGAGGCGAAGGAACTTCCAATGACTATTTTCCACCCGAGGTTCCTGCTCTACCGGCCTTCGCCCTGGAAAAAGCAATTTCTACTACTATAAGAGATTATGAACAAGATTACTGGACAGGTACTGTTTATACCACCAACCGTAGGGTGTGGGAGCACGACGCTGAGTTTAAGGAGTATTTAAGAAAAATCCGTTGTCTTGCAATCGACATGGAAACCGCAACCCTGTTTATAGCAGCCTTCAAAAATAAAATCTCTGCCGGCGCACTATTATTAGTATCGGATATGCCAATGACACCCGAGGGGGTGAAAACGATTGAGAGCGACTCAAAAGTAACGACAAATTACGTAGAAATGCACTTAAAAATTGGCATTGACTCCTTGAAACAGCTTATCAATCAAGGTTTCACCGTAAAACATCTGAAATTTTAAACTGCCCCGATTTAGTTTTAACCTTACTAAGTCCTTAGGACCAAATTACTTCATAATTTCTGCTTGCTATTTCAAAGAAAATTCCTTTTTTGATAATGGCAGTTGATTCTTGCTTAAAGAGAAAATTATCAATTTGTGCTCTATTGCTAACGAATTGAGCTTTATCCTCAGGCAATGCAGGTTCTGTATCAAGGGTAGTTTCTCCATTCTCAAGGGCAATCTGCCATTTGTTTTTGATTTCAATATTTTCCGATATCAAGCGAAAAATATCCTCATTCAAGGCGATGAGTGTAAAATTGAGCCCGCCGTCAGCCGTGGCAACATCATTTTCTACTGCATCGAAATAAAATGGCTTCGATTCGAAATCGGCAGCACCTGCAATGGGCCCATCCCAAAAAACATCTACTGTGTAAACTATTTCTTTTTTCATGTTTTAGAATTTGTGGCAAAATAACTATTGTTTTTAGTTTTAGACCTAAATTTTGTCTAATTTTACAATCATTTTCTAATTGAAATTACACCTCGCATGAATAAATTATTCTTAATTTCTTGCTTATTTACCTTTAATATAGCATTTGGGCAAAGTACGCTAATTCCTTATATACAAAACGGAAAGTGGGGTTATTGCGACAAGGACATGAAAATAGTTATTCCTTGCAAATATGATCAGGCATATCCTTTTTTCGAAGATAGGGCATTGGTGCAAGTTTACGATACTATTGAACCTTATTCGAGAGCATTTTTTATCAATACAAAGGGGGAAGTTGTCATCAGGCTAAATAATTCTTCGGCTGGTTGTCCATCTTCGCGTTTTCAAAATGGCGTTGCCCTTGTTGACAATTTTAACAATCCGGTTTATGCCGAAAAATCTAACATAACAGTCATTGACAAAGATGGAAATATTGTTCATCAAGTAGATGGAGCATCGATGGATATGGACTTATCAATGTTAAGAGAGTATGGTAAAGGATTTAATGCAGATGGAATTTACAGCACACAATTATACATCGAAGAACAAACTAAATCAGTTTTAATTTACAACGACAACAGAAAACCAGTAGTCTTAAACTATCAATACATTTCACCATTTAATGCAGGCTACGCAGTAGCACAAGAACCTTTTGGAGAAGATGGAGTTGAGCCTGATTTGGTTCTAATTAATACCAAAGGTGAGGTTGTAATACCTGCTGGAAAGCATAAACTGGTGATGGATTATTACAACACTGCTCAAAAACCTGAGCTTCTATTTCCCTTTGAACTGAATGCCAAACAAGGTTATGTCAATGTAAATGGGGAAATAGTTATTGAGCCAATGTTTGACCTTGCTTTTTCATTTAGTGAAGGAAGATCAGTCGTAGCCAAACTTATTGGTTATAGTGAATATGAAATGCCTATTTATAAATTTGGGTTCATCGATACCAAAGGGAATTTGGTCATTCCATTTTTATATGATCAGGCTTTTGCTTTTTCTGAGGATCTAGCTGAAGTTTCCTTAAAAGATACCATTATGTTTATCGACAAAAATGGAAAAACTGTACTTTCTTACAAATCATCCATGCCTGGAGATATTTATGGAGGTGCATACTACTATGAACATGGATTCAAAAATGGAATGGCGGTGTTGTTTACTAATAACAAAATTGGATATATTAATAAAAAGGGTGAATTTGTTATTGAACCTTTATATGGTGGTTTAACTCGAATAGGACCTTCAGTTGTTGTCAATTCTTTCGAAAACGGCATTGTAAGGGTTAACCCAAACACTTCTCTGGGCTACTATGAATATTATATTGATGAAAGTGGGAAAGCTTATCTCGAACCTCAAAAAATGCTATTGCAGGCGAAAAAAGGTGTTATTAGAAAATTTAATGCACCATCAATAAATAGCCTTGCCGACACGCTTTATTCTTACGAAAATCCGGTTATCGTAAAATATACCGGCAAAAAGGATAAAATTGATGGTAAAAAGGGAGAGTGGATAGAGATTGAAGACTGGAATAAAAAATCCTTTGTTTTTAGTGCCGATTTTCATACGACTTCAGTGCTTACAACTGACATAAAAGGCAATGAACTCTATGAATCGAAAGATGATAAGAATCCTCTAGATAAAATTCCTGCAGCTTCAATTTTATTTTTAGCTCCCAAAGAAAAGATATCAAATATAGGTAGTTCAAAAATGGTTAATGTTCTATTTTTTACCACCGATATGGAATCAGAAAGCGGGTTCGTTACCAAAAGTTTATGGATAAGAGGCGACAAAATAAAGCTATTTAACAAATAAGATATGAATGAGATTTTAATTTATGGTGCCAATGGATATACTGGGCGCCTTGTTGCCAAAGAAGCAATAAACAAAGGTTTGAAACCTGTATTGGCAGGTCGAAACAAGCAAGAGATAGAGCAATTGGCTTTGGATTTGGGATTAAGTTCTCGGGTATTTTCTCTTGATAATATTGCTGATCATCTAAAGGGCATAGCTGTTGTAATTCATTGCGCAGGGCCTTTCGAATTCACTGCCTCACAAATGGCAAAGGCTTGCATTTCAAATTCTGTACACTACATAGACATAACTGGAGAAATTACAGTATTTGAATCCTTTCAGGGTTTGAGTGAGGATGCAAAAAAGTCAAATATAATGATGATGCCGGGTGCAGGATTCGATGTTGTCCCAACAGACTGTCTGGCTTCGATGCTCAAAGAAAAAATGCCTGATGCAACTCATATCGAAATGGCATTCACCGGTATAGGAACCACAGTATCGAGAGGCACTGCAACTACAGCTATTCAAAACCTTGGAAGTAAAAATCTTATCAGAGAAGATGGAAAATTGAAAGAAGTGCCTTCGGGAAAATATTTCAAATGGGTAGATTTTGGCAAAGTTAAACATCATTGTGTTTCTATCTCATGGGGCGATGTCTCTACAGCATTTTTCAGCACAGGAATTCCAAACATAAAAGTTTATATGGGATTAAAAGCTTCGATGAGAAAATGGATGCTCTTTGGAAATTGGATTAGTCCAATTCTAAAAATGAAAGCTGTTAAAAATTTTCTGATTAAGCAGCTTAAAAAAAGACCCGAGGGGCCTAATGAAGAACAGCGAAAGAATGGCTACTGCCTTATCTGGGGTGAGGTTAGCAATAAAAACTCAGAAAAAATCTCGATGCACTTAAAAACTCGCGAGGGGTATACCTTCACAGCACTCTCATCTGTATTGATTGCTTCGAAAATCATCTCGGGCAATTTCAAAGCCGGATATCAGACACCTTCTTCTGCTTATGAGAATAGCTTGGTTTTGGAAATTGAGGGGACTGAAATCTTACAAATTCAAAAAGTATAAGGATAAAATCAGAAGCTCTTTAATTTACCATTAAATTTGCACTCCAGATAGCTTTCTGGTTCAAATCATCCAATTCTTACACTTTACTTTGCAGAAAAAAAATGTTGCTTCGTCTAAGTGCTTAGACATCTAACTCTGAGATATTTATATTTGTACCCGGAAAAATCCGGTCAAATCAAAATCAAAAATAGATGAAAACTTTTTTAAGAGAATTTTTTGCTTCTTTTCTAGGGGTGATATTTGGAATGCTTGCCATTGTTTTAATCACAGTGGGTATTGTATCAAGTTTGGGTAGTGGAAAACCAAAGACCAAACCAAATTCAATTCTAAAACTTACTTTCAGTAAACCCATTCCGGAGCATACGAACAATGTGTCATCCGATCCTGCAAGCCTCGATTTCAGTGGCATGTTTGGAGAAAATATCGGTTTGAACGATATTAGAAAACTGATTGCGCATGCTAAAACAGATGCTAACATAAAAGGTATTTATTTAGAGTTGGAAGGTGCAGCAGGAGGTTTTGCCACTATGAAAAAACTTCGCGAAAGTCTCGACTCTTTCAAAGCTGCAGGAAAATTTGTAATTGCTTATGGCACAGCCTACAGTCAGAAAACATATTATCTGGCATCGGCTGCCGATAAGGTTTACCTTCACCCCATGGGCGGAATCGATTTTATGGGCTTTTCCGGTCAGATAATGTACTACAAAGGGCTCATGGATAAAGTTGGTGTAAAAGCTCAAATTTATTATGCAGGCCGTTTTAAAAGCGCAACCGAGCCTTTCCGTCGTACCGATATGAGCCCCGAAAACCGCAAACAGGTGAGCGAATACATCGGCGGAGCTTACAGGCAGTATCTCGAAGTCATTTCGAAAAGCAGAAAAATTTCAGGCGATTCCTTATATGCTATTGCTGACAAAGCCCTCATCAGAAATGCTAAGGATGCTCAGACCTATGGTCTGGTTGATGGATTGCGCTACAAAGATGAAATTATCGATGATTTGCGCAAGCGCGTAGGTATTTCGGGAGACAAAAAGAAGGAATTGGAAGTTGTGGGCCTAGAGAAATATTATGAAATCAACAAGGATAAAATCAACAAAAACAAAGCGAAAGCTAAAGCATCAAAAATTGCAGTGGTATATGCCGAGGGCAGTATTGTAGATGGCGAAGGCGGTCAGGGTTCAATCGGCGGTGACAATTATGCAAGAATTATTCGCGAACTGCGCAACGATGATGATGTAAAAGCAATCGTTCTTCGTGTCAATTCAGGTGGTGGATCTGCTTTGGCTTCTGAAATCATCTGGCGCGAAATTGAAAAAGCAAAGGAAAAAGGCATCAAGGTTGTAACTTCGATGGGCGATGTTGCAGCATCTGGGGGTTATTACATTGCAGCAAATTCAAATAAAATATTTGCTGAAACCAATACAATTACCGGTTCAATAGGTGTTTTTGGTATGATTCCAAATACGCGTGAATTGTATGAAAAACATATGGGTCTGACAATGGACACGGTGAAAACCGGCCGTTTCTCCACAATGAGCAGCGATGGTGGCATGTTCTTCGCCTTCAATGAAGAAGAGGGCAAAATGATAACTGAATCCATTGAAGAGATTTATGACATTTTCAAAACTCGCGTAAGTGAGGGCCGCAGCAAAGCAGGTGTATCGCTCATGAACCGTTCCCATGTTGATACAATCGCTGAAGGTAGAGTTTGGCTTGGCAATGTAGCCAAAGAAATAGGATTGGTAGATGAGCTGGGTGGTTTGGACGATGCACTGAAATCTGCCGCTAAACTTGCAAACCTTAGCGATTATAAGGTTTCTTACTATCCAAAAGTAAAAAGCTTTGAAGATGAGTTGCTGAGCTTTGGAAGTGGTGACGATAAAAAAGCTTTTCTGAGCCCCGAAATGATTCAGGATGCACTCAGTAGTTCAATTCTTGGCGAAGATTTTGCCAAACTAATCAAAACCATTCGAGAAATTAAAAACACCAAAGGCGCTCAGGCCAGAATGCCTTATGAGATTATTATAAGATAAAAGGTTAAAGAACTAACCATGTACAGGTAAAAACGCGATTTATCGCGTTTGCGAAAGAAGGTTTTAACCTTCTGTGAGCAAATTAGCAGTAGAGACCTTTGCTTTAGCTTAGGGCGCAAAAAAAGTAGCATCGAACCATTGTTTGATGCTACTTTTTTTTTGACAAGTTTATCCTATCTAATACATTCGAATATTTATCGGTTAAATATCCTTTCCGCATTTGTTGTAGTAGCAGTTGCAAGCTCTTCAAGTGTTAAACCCTTCGCTTCTGCCAATTTCTCGGCTACAAAACGGACATATGCACTTTCGTTGCGTTTCCCGCGATGTGGTACCGGCGTGAGGTAGGGCGCATCGGTTTCGAGTACAAGCCACTCAAGCGGTATATCTTTGACAATTTCATCCAAACCAGATTTTTTATAGGTGAGCACACCGCCTATTCCCATCCAAAATCCTAAATCAATAATTTGTTGAGCTTGTTCCAATGAGCCTCCGAAACAGTGAAATATGCCCCGAAGTCTTTCATCTTTTTGCTCTTCTGCAACTATCTGTATTAAATCATCCATCGATTCACGTGCATGAATGATGATAGGAATATTCAAATCTATTGCCCATCGGCATTGTGTACGGAAAGCATCTTTCTGAGCTGCAACAAATTCTTTGCTCCAATAATAATCCAGACCAATCTCCCCTACTGCTACAAATTTTCGGGCATAAAGCTGCTTTTCAATTTCTGACAGTACACTTTTATAATCGGCTTCTACTGAACAGGGATGTAAACCCATCATGGCAAAACAGCGCTCAGGATATTTAGCTTCAAGCTCTAGCATTCTTGGAATTGATTCCAAATCAACATTGGGTAGATAAAATTTTTCTACCCCCTTGCTAATTGCCCTTGCTATCATGGCATCGCGGTCAAAATCAAATTCTTTAGCGTATAAATGGGCGTGGGTGTCGATTAACATAATTATATGAGACTAAGAGACTAGTGGACGACAGAGTTTAGATTTTAATAATTTCAAACTGCTGATTTCCGGTTTAAAATTGGCAGCAACATATAGGCAATCAGGCCAAATAACACATTACAAACCAGGTTGATCGTAAAAAAGATGATGTTTGAAAATGCAAATGCATCGGCCTTTCCTACGCCATAAATTACCAAAGCAGCGGTAACAGCAATCTGATAGGTTCCCATACCACCTGGAGATGGAATCAAAACGCCAAATGAACCAAAAACAAAGCAAAGCAAAGCAGCCATAAATCCAAGATGAGCCGTAGGTTCGTAGGCGAAAAAACATAAAAATGTCATAATAAAATACATGAACCAAATTACGAAGGTATGAAAAAGGAACTGCAGCAAATGACCCCGACGCAGGGAGAAAACAGTTTTTATACCTTCCAAGAAATTATAAGCCATTGCTTCAATCTTCTGGTAAACAGCAAGTTTTCTTAATTTATTTCTAAGCAGGTATATCATTAAAAGGCCAAGCAAGCCGGCAATAAACAAGCCTAGTAGTATCCAGCCAATTGGCAGCGCATTCGATGCGGCTGCAACAGGTACCGGGTTATTGCATTTTGGCGGCTCGGCAGCTTTACCTGTGAGAAAATTGTAAATATTCTGAAATTGAAGTAATAAAGAAATTCCAACAACAAGCAGTAGCATGATCATATCCATAATTCTGTCGGTAACGACTGTTCCGATAGTTTTATCTAAGGGTAATTTCTCATAACGCGCCATTGACGCAGGTCGGGCCAGTTCACCCGCTCGTGGCAAAGCAAGATTTACCAAATAGCCCACCATGATTGTCAAAAAAGAATTGTACCATTTTGGCTGATATTTTCCCCCATCGAGCTGTCTAATTAGTAGGTTCCAGCGCAATGCTCTGCTAAGATTGCTCACCATAAAGGCGACACACACCAAAGAAAGCCAGAAAAAATTGGTTGAGCTGAAATCGGTTAATAGTTTATTCAAAAGGGAGGTTTCTGTACATTTCCCTTCACAGTCGTACGCTGTCTTGAAAGCACATTCTTTTTGAAAAGCGGCCTCTTGATTTTGATAGACAAAATATAAAATACCAATTCCCACTCCAAGAAAGAGCAGGAATTTGAGCATAGATTTGATTAAACCGACTGTTTTATTTTTTTCTGTCGACACCTAAGCTATTTTAAGGATTGAGCAAGCGATTTTTATCATCTACCAGTACAGTGACAGGCTTGAAGGTCTTAGCTTCTTCCCGATCCATAAAAGCATAGGAAATAATAATACAGATATCGCCCAATTGTACCTTACGGGCAGCAGCACCATTGAGACAGATAACACCGGAATTACGTTCGCCACGGATAACATAGGTCTCAAAACGTTCCCCATTATTGTTGTTTACTATTTGAACCCGTTCTCCTTCCAACAAATTACCGGCATCCATTAGTGCTTCATCAATTGTAATACTGCCCATATAATTGAGGTCGGC
>JBIPOO010000186.1:0-7686 GCA_044379045.1 Saprospira sp. | reverse complement strand
GTTCTGAACTCATCCAAATCATAGAGTTTATTATTAAAGTATCATTATTAATTTC
Organism: Saprospira sp.; assembly: GCA_044379045.1. Taxonomy (GTDB): domain Bacteria; phylum Bacteroidota; class Bacteroidia; order Chitinophagales; family Saprospiraceae; genus Saprospira. Next base: position 7,631 of record JBIPOO010000186.1, on the reverse strand, counting down.
AATGTTAACTTTATCATCTAATGTCCCTTTCATAATTCTCTCAGGTGAATTATAATCTTCAAATTTATTTATCCATTGTACAATTTCGTTTGTTGAAATCTGAGCTTCTGGGTTAGTTTGTGCAATAATTCGATGATTGATTGAGCAATTAAAAATTATTGCCAACAATAATTGAATGGTAAAAAAAATTAATTTTTTGTTTTTTGATAACATTATAAGTCTGTTTTGTAGATTCATGGTTTTAAGGCTTTTATTTTTTAAAATTTATCAATTGACTTTTTCTCAGCTGGTTTATTTTGTTCAATTTCATTTCTTACTTGACTTTTTAACGTTGGGATTATTCATGGTCTTAGTATCTGTCACAATGATTTATAAATTCATCGGCTGCCTGTTTGTAACCCAACTCTACAGCTTTTTTCAGATCAGAACATCCATTCTCTTTGTCTGAAATATTTATTTTTGACATTCCTCTTAAGTAATATGACATTTCATCTTTAGGATCCAATTCAATACATTTGTCAAAATCTGATATTGCTGCTTTATAATCTACCAACCCATATTTAGCTATACCTCTGTTAAACAAGGAAAATGCGTTTTGGGGATAACTAGTTAAATAAATATCTAAATATCTAATAGCTTCTTGAAAATCTCCTTTTTGTGCCTTTGCAATTCCACTAAATTTATATGCTCTCAAGTCTTTTGGATTCAACTGGATAGTTTTGTCAAAATCCTTTATTGCGCCTTCCAATTGATCAGATTGTAGCCTGGCAGTTCCTCTATTGTAATAATATTCTGAAAAGCTCGGGTCAAATTTAATAGCCATTGAAAAATCTTCAATTGCTCTTTCATAATAGCCCATTTGATTTAGAGTATAGCCCCTTACAAAATAGGCATCTTCATATTCAGGATTTATTTTAATGGCATTATCCAAATCCGAAACAGCTCCTTTGGGGTCATTCATATTTAAATTTAAATCAGCCCTATCATAATACACTTCAGCAAAATTAGGATTTAACTCTATAGCTTTATTGTAGTCAGATAGCGCTTCAGATTTTTTTTTCAGCGCAATATTAACATCTGCTCTAAGTTTGTATGCCTTTAAATGTTTAGGGTTAATTTTAATTGCTTTATCAAGATAGAGAATAGCCTCGTCATATTTTTTTGTTTCAAAAGAGATGTAGCCTAAATTATTGTAAGCATCAGCACTTTGAGGATTCAACTCAATAGTCTTTTTAAAATCGGAAATTGCGGCATATAAATCTCCAAGAAGGAGCTGAGCCTTCCCCCTCTGAAAATAGGCATTTGACATTTGGGGGTCCATCTGAATAGCCTCATTACATAAATCAAGAGACAGTTCAAAATTCATTGCTTCATATTCCTTGGCAGCAGTACTTATTAATTCTTCGGGAGTTTGACCATAAGTACTAAAACTCATGATTGAAATAAGAAAAATAAAGATTGTTTTCATATTACAAGTTTTATTGATGAAAAATGGTTTAATTTTTTTTAAAACCTTTAATAGTCGTGTGTATGAATTTTATTTGACATTAGTTTCATTCAATAATTACCTTTCTCTCAATATAATGCCTAACACCACCTATCGGATTTTTCATATCAACCGTAAAACTTTTAACCAAATGGCAAATCATTTTACTTTTAAAGGTTCAATGATGCCTACTGCTGAAAGCCGCCAAATTAGTTAGTTTTACATCAAACCCAAAATATCTTCACTCGCACCGATATTCTTTGTCTTAAACTAAAGTTCATATACCTAATGTTGATTTCTAGAGGACAAGATAAATTTTTATACTAAAAAATATAAAAAAATGTAAAAATACTGCCAGTATAATTGCGTTTTTTAAACCTTTTGAATGACGATTCCGCCGAATCTTGCTTCTTCGGCCTTACATTCAATTCCGTCAACATAACAGCTATTGTACGGGTATAGCTCTTTTGTGTCCTTATAATAACCAATACAGCCTCCAAACATATTTGTATTACCGAATTCAACACTTCTTCCATTTAGGTCTGTTGCTTTTTTTACACAGGTTTTACAAATATATTTAGGATACCTTTCGAAAAGCATAAGTTCTGTTTTACAGATTGGGCAGTTTTGAGTTTCCACAATAGTTAAGTAATTTTTATTTTATGAATTACAATTTATCATTTATAGAGCAGAGGCATCTTGATTTCAAAAAATACCTGATTTTTTTAAATGATGTTAACTTTATTTATTGAATTCATCTTCAGAAATAGCATCCGATTTGAAGGAATTACTAAAATCATCTGAAACAACATCCAATTTAAGGCTAAAACTTGGGATGGAGTATCCATTTTCATTATAAACTATATTAAAGTCCATAATTTCAGTTCCCTCCTGATACAAAGGATTCCTAATGAATTTTCCTACGCATTTGCCATTTTCTACCTTAGACAACCAATTTTTACCGTAGGCAATCTTTAAGTTATACTTACCTGGAGGTATATTTTTAATTGAATAAGATGATTTACTATTTATATAAACATACCTAATACATTTATCAGTCTGAGCGTTCATAACTTTTATGACAACTGCAGTTCCACCTCCAACATCAACATCGAGAGAATTGTTGATATTGCCATAAGCTGGTTTGAAATTATAACAATTGGGCAATTGTCCATCTTGAATTTCTTTTTCCTCCCACCCGTCTTTCATAAGACTATCTTTATAATTTTTGAACTGTTCCTCAGGGTCGATCTTGAGTGGCTCCTTCTCCGTGAATGTCTCATCTAGATTTCCATCAGAATAATTTTTAGAAGGCGTATGACTTTCTTGTCTGTCATTAGAATTATTTTCTGGAAAGCATGCTGTAAGACAGCAAAAGATAGAAATCCCAAATATTATTTTTAGCTTCATAGTGTTTTGGAATGAATAAATTATCCTTAAAATTAACTATTATAATATATCTTTTTTAACTTTTTTAATCAATTTGAATTCGACTTCTCAAGATAGGTGTTAAAATTAAAAAATACAAAAAAATGTTAAAAAATGCTGCAAGAGATTCAATGCTCTAATCTAAAAACTTAACGGAACTATACTTTTCAACAGGTCACCCTTACAGGGCTTAAAAACTGCTTTTGCCTCTTTTTTCTAAGAACATATTGCTCCGATGGAGCAGAAAAGACTAAGTTAGTAGTCGGCTGTTCTTAGAAAAAAAAATTAGATTAGTAAAAATCTGTATTTGCAGTCGTATCTGTGTTTTAAATTTATAAACGCTCTAATCTAAAAACTTAACGGAACAATACGTTTCAACAGGTCACCCTTACAGGGCTTAAAAACTGCTTTTGCCTATTTTTTCAAAGAACATATTGCTCCGATGGAGCAGAAAGGACTACCTTAGGAGTCGGCTGTTCTTAGAAAAAAATTGGATTAGTAAAAATCTTTATTTGCAGTCGTATCTGTGTTTTAAAGAAATTGTAAGTTAGGTTTCAGAAATTGCTATGATTTTTCAAGCTTTCTTTTTTTTACCTGATACTTTATTTCCAATTCCGGATTTCTTCAAAAATTCCAGTATTAGTCTACCTTTTAGTGTGGTTAGGTATTTTTGCTTGGGGCTAGTGGGTTTATTGGGTATGGTCATACTTAGCCAGTTCAATTCAACCAAAGGAAGCATTTGCTCCACATAGTTTTTACGTTGTTTACTCAGCTTAAGCGTTTTCAGAACTTCTTCCTTTGACTGCTCAGAAATACATTTTTCTAAAATTGTTTTTTGTTTATCAGCTATACCTCCAGCTATACCTTCAACTAAATTACTAGCTTGGTTACTACCCAGCAAGTCTAATATTCTTGAGCGATGAATATCAATAATTTCTGTAACTTCAGCTTGGTTACTAGCTTGGTTACTAGCTATAGCACTATGAGTTAGATCGGCAGAGTTAAGACCACAATGATTCAGTAGTTGGTCTATTAGATGTGTTATGCTACTTTGATTATTAGATTGAAGGTTTCATCTTTAAATTGCTTCCAATTGCTCTTAAAACTTTTAGAATTGTATCAAACTGTGGTTTTGCATTTTCAGCTAAAGCTTTGTACAAACTTGGTCGACTGATACCAGTTTGTTCTGCAATCTTTGACATACCAATAGCTTTAGCTATGTGTCCCAGCGCTACTTGAATATCGTTTGAGTCACCTTCTTCCAGTACGGTATTTAGATATTCATTTATCATTTCTTCGTCATCCAAATATTCCGCTATATCAAATTTACTTGCTTTCATAATTACTTTTTTTGATAGTTATCCCAAATTTTCTTGGCTTTTTCTATGTCCTTTTCTTGTGTACTTTTATTGCCTCCAATTAATAATAAAATCACTTGTTTCTCAACAATTTTATAATATAACCTGTAGCCTTTTCCATGAGGAATTCTCATTTCCGTTAGACCATGACTAACAGGTTTAACGTCACCTAAATTACCAGATTCTGCGCGCTGAAGGCGAAATAAAATCTTAGCCTTAGCAATTTTGTCTCTCAATTTCTTGAGCCACTTGTCGAATTCGATAGTTTTTTCAATTAAATACATTTACAAATGTATTCACTTAGATACACTTTTGCAAGATTTAATCCAAATAATTTTTGATGATAGACTTTTTCATGCCATAACTACCTTATAAAGATCTATGACATCGGTAATATTATTAGTCTCTAATCTAAAAAACTTAACGGAACAATACGTTTCAACAGGTCACCCTTAGAGGGCTTAAAAACTGCTTTTGCCTGTTTTTTCTAAGAACATATTGCTCCGATGGAGCAGAAAGGACTACCTTAGTAGTCGGCTGTTCTTAGAAAAAAATTGAATCAGTGAAAATCTGTATTTGCAGTCTTATCTGTGTTTTAAATTTATAAACGCTCTAATTTAAAAACTTAACGGAACTATACATCGTCATTAACAGGTCACCCTTACAGGGCTTAAAAACTGCTTTTGCCAATTTTTTCTAAGAACATATTGCTCCGATGGAGCAGAAAAGACTACGTTAGGAGTCGGCTGTTCTTAGAAAAAAATTGAATTAGTGAAAATCTGCATTTGCAGTCGTATCTGTGTTTAAAATTTATAAACGCTCTAATCTAAAAACTTAACGGAGCAATACGTTTCAACAGGTCACCCTTACAGGGCTTAAAAACTGCTTTTGCCTGTTTTTTCTAAGAACATATTACTCCGATGGAGCAGAAAGGACTACCTTAGGAGTGGGCTGTTCTTAGAAAAAAATGATTAACGGAGAAAAAGATCTAAAGGGTTGACATCTATCTATTTTAAGACAAGTTTTTGTTTTCTTGTTTCTGCAAAAGTCAATCCTTAAATCAAAGAACATCATGCTCCAATGGAGCAGAAAAAACTACAATTAATACCATCCCTACTTCAGCCCTATTACCTTAAAATCGGTTCTTCTGTTTTGTGCATGTTCTGCTTCAGAGCAATAAACACCTTCTTTACAGCGGTTTATGATCATAGTTTCGCCATAGCCTTTGAATTTGAGCCTGCTTTTACTAATACCGCTCTGAACCAGGTAATCATAGACTGCCTTAGCTCTTTTTTCGGAAAGTTTCAGGTTGAGATCGGAAGCTCCCTGCGCATCGGTATGTGACCTGATTTCAACACTGATAGCGCTATTGTTTTTGAGGATATAAATGATTTCCTGCAGGCCTATCGATCTTTTCATGTCGAGCAGATCAGAGTTGATCTGATAGCCAATTTCGGCTACTTTTATAACATCGCCCACCTTAAAACCGGTATGGCCAATGACTTTAAATTCTGTTCTTCTGTTTACAGCATGTTCGGCATCGCTACAGTTTACACCTTCTTTACAGCGGTTTTTAATTTGCGTTTCGCCATAACCTTTCGATTTGAGCCTGTCGGCAGTTATACCTTTTCTGATGAGATAGGCTTTGAGGGCATCGGCTCTTTTTTGTGAAAGTTCAAGATTATATTGCGAAGGCCCGACAGCATCGGTATGTGCAGCAATTTCGAGGATAACATGCTTGTGGGTATTTAACACATCGATAAGCTGTGATAGTCCGGGCGAGCGTTCATCTACATTGGCTGCATTGGACAAATAAAAAATACTTGCCACTTCAATCACATCGCCTACCGCATAATGCGATTTTTTGACAGGTTTTACCACAGTTACTATCGGTTCAGGCTCAATTTTGGTTGGCGGCGAAACCACATCGGGCAATACCTTGGTAGCCTTGTTGGGGTCGGAGTTGTTTGGGTTATCGTTATGTTGAACCAGCTTTGCAACTACAGGTGTACTGAATTGCGGCTCAAATTCACGCAAAAACTGTCCGCGCTCGTCGAGTCGGCCTATGATGATAAATTCTGCCCTTTTATTGGCCCTGTGTTCCTCTTCAGAACAAGGAACAGCATCGGCGCAGCCATTGCTAAGGAATTGCTCCCCTTTGCCTTCGTAACGTATTCTGTTGGCCGGCACACCCGCTTCCATCAGATAGTCGGCAGCAGCTTTGGCCTGTTTCACAGTAAGGTTCAGATTGGATGTCGTTGAACCTTTTGAATCACTATGGGTGTATATTTGCACAACTGCGGCAGGATCGGCCTTGAGCGATTCGAGAAAGGCAGCAAACTCATGAGAATTTGAAACAAATTTAGCCGACAGGTTAAAAGCATCGTAAACAATTACTTTTTCGCCTGCTTTGAGCAACTTTCTGGCAACAGGCTGAATGGGGCGCAATAATTTCACTTCATAAATGTCTTCATTGCCCTGACCACCCAGTCTGTTAGAACTAAAATAGCCGATATTCTGAGGCACATTGAATACAAAATACATATCATCGTATGGCGAGTTCACAGGTTTACCCAAGTTGAGCGCTTCGGACCAGCTGTCGCTGAATTGCCTGCTTACAAAAACATCCATTCCACCAAAACCATGATGCCAGTCGGAAGAAAAATAAAGATTTCCAAAGCCATCAAAAAAAGGACTCATTTCATTCCCGGGTGTATTAATTTGAGGGCCCAGATTTTTGGGTTCAGACCATCCGTTTTTACCTTTGATAGAAACATAAATATCGTAGCCACCAAAACCACCCGATTTGTTTGAACTAAAAAAAAGTGTGGTACCATCGGCACTTAGAAAAGGATGTCCGGTGGAATAAGGCTTATCTGAATTTACATTGGCATTAAATGGGAAAAACAATTCTGAATCGCTGTCCCATTCATTTTGGGATTTTGTTTTGTAAAGATAAATATCCATGAGTAAGCCGCTGCCGTCAATATGACGGATGCCATCCATAAAGTTGTTGGAAGTGATGCTTACCCATTCGCCATTTGAAGAAAAGCTCATAGGCGCATCGTTGATGTCCTTGCCCACAAAATTCCTCAATGGGCTGGAGCTTTTAAGATCTGTTGAAATGTAATATTGATTGAATGCGTCATTTGTCCAGGTCATTTCTCCTGACTTTTCGATAGCTACCGGTCGGCTCGAGGCAAAAAACAAGCCTTTATCCATTATAACAGGAGCGAAATCGGCATTTTTACTGTTCAATTCGGGAAGCGATCTGACTTCGAAAAGCGGAACGGCTAGTTGTTGTTTTTCGATAAAATCTATTGATGAAGCATAGTAAATTCCTCTTTGAGCCTGTTGTT
>JBIPOO010000185.1:0-7777 GCA_044379045.1 Saprospira sp. | reverse complement strand
TGACTATGTCTATCAATTTGGTCAAAAAATTGTCCCAATAGAAGTGAAATCTGGCACAAAAGGTAGCATGCAAAGCCTTTATCTCTTTTTGGAAGAAAAAAATATTGCTTTTGGTATCAGAATCTCTTCAGAAAATTTCGGCAAGATAGACAAGGTTAAGATTTTACCACTTTATGCTGTTCATCGGTTAAAATATTTAGTCTAAGGCACATTTGTTCTGTCTATACATTATTGAAATTATTCAATCACATTATTCCAATGCCCAATTCATCCGCATTTTTCTCTGAAAAATAATCTGTATTTTCAAAATCTGTTTAATCAGTATGATTCAGCGAATGACAATGTCATATCCGCGTTTAGTTGGAAAATTAAAATTATGACATCAATTGAATTGAAAAAAATAGTATTGCAGCAAATCTCAGAAATTAATGACATTTCATTTCTGAACGCGCTGCACAAAATACTTGAAACAAAGGTTCATTCAAAAAAAATGAAGCTGAATACAGAGCAGCTCAATGAAATACTTTTAGCCAAAAAAGAAATTGAACATGGTCTCTTTGCGGATCAGGATACTATGGATAAGTCATTTGAGCAATGGCAAAGCGTTTTGTAATCAAGGTAAATCAATAAGCCATATTTTGAACTCCATGAGCCTATTTTGACCTCGTTATGACGCAACTATTGCAGTTTTGGCCCCACTATGGCCCCACTACGGCAGTTTTGGCCCCACTTTGAACCCACTATGTGGTGCAACCATGACCATTTTGGCGCAATTTTGAAGCAACTATTGCTGTTTTGGCGCAACTATGAACCCACTATGACAGTTTTGGCCCACTATGAACCCACTGCGGCAGTTTTGGCCCCACTATGAACCCACTGCGGCAGTTTTGGCCCCACTATGACAGTTTTGGCCCCACTATGGCCCCACTATGGCAGTTTTGACCCCACTATGAACCCTTTGAACCCTTTTTGAGCCCTTTATGACCCCTTTGAGCCCTTTTTGACCCCTTTGTTTTACTCAATTATTTTATAGTAAGTGCCTACGCCGGTAGAACCTTCACGGATTTATATGTTATAGGTAGATATTTTTGCTGATATAGCTGCATTTTTTCATTTGCAATCCTCTTTCAAAAGTCCTATCTTTGTATAAAATGATGGTTTTATGCAACATCCCCGGGTAAAATTTCCTTATGGAATCAGCAATTTAGAGCAGCTTATCAAAAACGAATATGTATTTGTTGATAAGACAAAATATGTCGAGCAGCTTGAAACCGAAGAAAGATTTTCCATTTTTCTGCGCCCCAGAAGAATGGGTAAAAGTCTTTTTGTGTCTATTTTGGAGTATTATTATGATATTTTAGAAAAAGATAAATTCGAAAGTATATTTTCAAAATTATACATCGGACAGCATCCTACTCCCGGAGCCAATGCCTTTAGGGTTTTGAAAATGGATTTCAGTGGGATTGATACACAGACAGAGGAGGCGACTTACAAGTATTTTCTCAGCAGAATTCGTTCCATCCTGATGAATTTTATTCGTAGATATAACTTACTAGATTCGCCATTATTGCAAAAAATTGAATTATCAACATCTCCCGGAGAAATGATGAGTAATTTTTTTACTTCATTAAAGACATGGAAAGATGAAGTTGAAGACAATATCCCAATCTATATCATCATCGACGAGTATGACCACTTTACCAATGAAATTCTTATAAGGGATTTGAATGAATTTAAGCGTTCTGTTTCACAGGATGGTTACATTCGTAAATTTTATGAAGCTATAAAAATTGCTACACAGCAGGGTTTTGTCGACCGATTTTTTATTACTGGCGTATCGCCTGTGACGATGGATAGCTTGACGAGTGGATTTAATATTGGCAAACATCTCAGCAGCTCCAAAAAATTCCATGATGTGATGGGTTTCAGAGAAGATGAGGTGCGCGAGCTTTTAAATCTTGTTCTATTAGATAAAAGCAGGGAAGAACAAATTATGTCTGACTTAAAGAACTGGTACAATGGTTATTGTTTTAACAAAGAACTTAATCATACTGTCTATAACTCGGATATGGTTTTGTACTTTTTGGATGAGTTCAAACATGAACAGCAATATCCCCAACAAATGCTGGATCCGAATATCATGCCCGATTACAGTAAGATAAAAAAACTGTTTCAGGTCGCCAATTTCAATGAAAATCTTTCTGTTTTGGATGAGATTTTAAAAAATGGCTATTTAAGTACAGAGTTGATTTTTCAGTTTTCTTTCGATAAACCCTTTGATCGAATTGCCTTTGTTAATTTGCTGTATTATCTCGGCAATCTTACGCTGGCTGGCACAAACAAATATGGAATGCCACTTTTTGTGATTCCTAATTATGTCATCAAAGAATTATTCTGGCAATATTATGCCTATCTCCTGCAAGAAAAGGCCGATTTGACCAGTGATGCTTATGAGATAAGAAAAGCAATGTACGATACAGCCGATGGCAATATTGAAACGCTGCTGATGCTGGTGCAAAAACTTCTGGAGATTCTTTCGAACCGAGACTTTCAAAAGTTTGAAGAAAAATATATTAAAATGGTCATTCAGGCCTATGTATTTCAGGCAAAATACTATTATGTCCGTTCCGAAAGAGAAATTACCAATGATGGCTATCTCGACCTAGAATTACTAAAACATCCCGATACCAATGCTGAGCCGCATCAATATGCACTTGAAATTAAATACCTGAAACAAAGCGATGAAGACAAACTGCAATCCACCATGTTGGCTGCGAAAAATCAGCTTCAATATTATCTCGAAAAGGATGCTGAGCTACAAAGTTTAAAGAATTTAAAAGCAATCGCCATTGTGGTGGTTAAAGATAAGGTTTACTGGGAGGAGGTATAGTAAATTTGTATACTTTTTTGAGGTTTTTATACGCCCAATAATTTGTTATTAGGTGTTAAATGATAGCATATAAAACAATTGAATTTACGCTTGGATCTGAATTATGTCATCCTATTAAAATAATAAGTATCTATCTTAAAATCAACCTTTTAAGTCTTTTAACTTTTTTTATTAAATGCCCAAAATATCAGCGGTAACTTATCCTTACTCTCCAATCAGCGTATCAAACTGGAGGGATTTAAAGGCTTAAAAACCTATCCTATATCAAGCAGTATAATGGATGGATTGGGCAATTTCATAACCTAAGGTTCGGCGAATTTTAATAATAAATTTGAAAATGATGCGTTTTTGGTGTAATTTAGCACCAAATATAAATAAAATGAGAAGACAAAGTATATCTTTTACAGAGCCCAATGATGAGTGGTTAAAAAGTCAGGTTGACAGTAAGGAATATTCAAGTAAGAGTGAATTGATTAATAATTTAATCAGGCAAGCCAGGCTTCAGGAAAAAGAAATCGACTGGATCAGATTAAAACTCGAAAAAGCTGAAAAAAGTGGCTTTACCAATGAATCTGCTGCACAAATATTAAAACAGGCAAAAGACTTGCTCAATGAGTAAGTACAGACTAAGCGTTTCGGTAAAAGAGGATTTGATAAGGATTTATCAGTATGGATTTCAAAAATTTGGCGAAAAACAAGCAGATAAGTATTTTCAGTCTTTTTTTGATTACTTTGATATAATTGCAGAACGTCCTGAATCATTTGAATCAGTTGATTTTATTAAACCTGGCTACAGACGTTGTGTTTGTGGTGTCGACAGCATTTACTTTAAAGTAAATGAAGATATTGTTGAAATTATGGCAATCATTGGAAGGCAAGATTTAACGCAATTGATTTAAAGTAAATTATAAATCAATACTAATAAAATCTCATGTTGAATAACCGATAAAAATCGGCATTTTTTAAAAATTCTTTAAAATTAGTCTGATTCGCGGATGACAATGTCATTCCGCGTTTGAAATTTAAATGTCTGACCTCAAAACATTAAAATGACCCCTTCGAATGTGGTTCAAATCATTTTTCCCGCCTCGTCTGATGGACGAGACTTCAAAAATGACAGCCCTTACGGGCTTTGTAACACTGATATAGACAAAGCAAGACCGATACCACAGCTTTGGCTTGTACCCGATTATTCGTGGGGAAAATTATCAAATTACTCCCTATCAAAGGCATTTAAAATTCTCTCCGGCACATCGCCTGAACAGGTATTAAGATAATCTTCGTAGGAACAGGAGATTAGACCCTCTGGGTCCAAATCGGCACTTTTGTCATCGGGTTCCACGTAAAACCACCAGCGTTCGCTGCGGCGGCTTTTGAAAAAGGCAATAGGAATATTATCGCCCGAAAGGTGTACTTCGTATCGTACCAGGTCTTCTGGATTGATCGGATATTCATTCCTGCGCTGATAAAAACCCTGAACAACATACCATGCCATTTGCGCCAGAAGCAGTGCAGTGAGACCTTTTACATCCTCATTGGGTGCATATCCGTAGAAACCGATTGAACTGAGGCGGTCGCTCATAGCGGAATACCGTGCAATCTGGCAGGCCTCGAATGCGGTGAATCCGTTTGGATTGACATCCAGAGCAGCAGGTGCATCGGTGTAGGCCAATGCAGCGATATTCAAACCAAAAATATCTCCATCTCTGACAATTGGTTCAACTTCTTTGATACTGCTGCGCAACATACCTAGTCTGTGTGTTTCGAAGTGCATCATTTTCAACAGTTTCAACACTCTTTCATCTACAAAATAAGACTGATAGCCTAAAAAATTCAACCTGCTGAGTTGTTGCGGATAAAGCGGAATGAGTTTATCGAGCAGATGCGGTAGTTCCTTGTTTTCTTGCCAGCTGTAATCGAGTCGGCTTTCTATAATGTTGAGGTGCAAGGGTCTGTTAACAGTAGAAAATGCCCTGATGATGGCATGCGGCAATTGTTCGGAATTACTGATTACTATGCTCAAAATTCCTTTGCGCTGCAATTGATCGACCATTTCTGTAATGCCCACAGCTCCACCTTTTATATTGCCTAAATCGACTAAGGCGCCTTTTGGGAAATTGGCACTCATCTTATAAAAAGCCTTTCTGAAATCGGCATAATCAGTTGCTTCATTGCCTTCACAAATCAGGGCGATGAGTGGCTTACTTTTCTCAGATAAAAAATCTGAGAGGCTTCCAATTTTGGTAGCAACCTGATGATCGGAATAATTTCCGCCTTCAAATACAGGTTTAATGCAAAGTTCTTTTATCATGGAGCTTATGGTTCTAGCTGTTAAAATCTTTTTTCAATCTGAAAAACAGCACTATCTTTGCGCAAAATTATAAAACATTATGGACGCTTTATTAAAACAATACAAAGAAAAACAACCCGAGGTAGTTTTTGAATGGTCGGATGCCGAAACCGGCGCCAAAGGCTGGGTGGTCATAAACTCATTGCGTGGTGGTGCAGCCGGAGGCGGAACGCGTATGCGCAAAGGGCTTACTAAAGATGAGGTGCTTTCTTTGGCCAAAGTTATGGAAGTAAAATTTTCAGTTTGTGGCCCCGCAATAGGAGGAGCAAAATCGGGAATTGATTTCGACCCACGCGACCCACGTAAAAATGAGGTGCTAAAACGTTGGTTCAAAGCGGTTATGCCCCTTCTCAAGAATTACTATGGTACAGGAGGCGACTTAAATGTTGATGAATTAAAAGATGTCATTCCAGTTACTGAATCTTATGGATTATGGCATCCACAGGAAGGTGTAGTAAACGGACATTTGAAACCAAGCGAAGGTGAGCGAATTGCTGCTTTGGGACAATTGCGTCACGGTGTAAGTAATATCATCAGAGACAAAAATTATATTCCAAATACCGATGAAGAACTTGCAATAGCCGATATGGTCACCGGATATGGTGTAGCAATGGGTGTGGTGCATTTTTATGACCTTTATCGCGCTTCTGACATTAAAAATAAAAAAGTAATCATACAGGGCTGGGGTAATGTAGCCTCTGCGGCTGCCTTTTATCTTGCGCAAAAAGGTGCCAAAATTGTTGGTATCATCGATATAGCCGGAGGTATAATTCGTCCCGAGGGACTTTCTTATGAGGAAGTTTGTACGTTGTTCCTGCACAAAAAAGGCAATAATCTGAATGCGGAAAATATGTTGAGTTTTGAAGAGACCAATGCTAAAATCTGGGATCTGCAAGCCGATGTTTTTATTCCGGGAGCTGCCTCTAAAATTTTAAATCGTGATCAGATGGATAGACTGATGGCAAATGGTATGCAGGTGATGTCTTGCGGTGCCAATGTTCCTTTTGTCGATGACGAAGTGTTTTTTGGCCCAACTGCCCGCTACACTGATGAGAAAATAAGCATCATTCCCGATTTTATTGCCAATTGTGGCATGGCGCGCGTATTTGCTAACCTCATGCAACCACATGCCGATTTGAGTGATAAAGCCATTTTTGAGGACATTTCAGTGACTATTCGCAAAGCGATGGAAGCTGTAAAATCAAAAAATTCATCCGATAAAGGAATTTCAACTGCTGCATTGACTATTGCATTAGAGAAATTGATGGGCTGATATTTAGTTAAATAAATATTTAAAGCGGAACCTAATAAGTAGATAATAGGTTCCGCTTTTTTGTTTTACAAACCAAAGTAATCGTATGAATGCTTAAAAATATCTTTTTACTGCAATAGTCAAGAATGCACCATTATTTGAAAAAGATGTAAAAGATGAGCTAATAAGCGGGTCATTGCTTTGATTGTTAAAAATCTCACCCCGATAATTTAGTGTAACTGACTGGTAAAATCCTAAACGAAAATATATGATTCCCGAAATATAAAGGTTGTTGTATAGTTTTATGTCAACACCCAATCCGGATTCAATAGAAAAAACAGCTCTTGAAGTTGTCCTAAGGACATAATAATTTAATTTCCATACACTTCCGTTGTTATTTGCAAAAAGAGAATCTTGAACAAAAGCAGCATTTTTTCTGTATGCCAATGGAATTCCAACAGAAAATCCCAAAGAAGAATAAACCCTAAAACGATTTTCCTTTTGGTATAATTCTAAAGTTGTTGAAAGTGGGATTTCATAAAATTCATTTTTTATCCTTATGGTAGGGAAGCCTTCTACATTAGTAAATAAGGGTTCAACTTTTTCTTTTATAATGAGATTGCTGTAACTGTATCTCAATCCTGTTTCAATAGAAAAGGCTGTTTTGCCAATTTTTTTTGAAATGATCATATTCGGAGCTATCCTTGGAACGTAAATGGTTTGATAACTTTGATCTGTAGTTATAGATTTATTGAGTTGCATCATTCCAAAGTCAAGTCCCAAGGAAATTGAAGCAACCTGACCGTTTATGTTAATGGATAAGCATAACAAAAAAAATATAATAAAAATTTTCATATTAATATAAAAATGGGGTGATTTTATTTCCCTTATTTACAAAGTTATAACTATCGTCTGCAGCGGAAACGTATTCCAGAATCTTGACTTAATCAAAAAATTCGTCTGATAAAGGAATTTTCAATTTTAAATAGTTTATATTGGATTCAAAGGTAGAATTAAAACTTATATTGCCAAAAAACTAAATTTAACTACAGAATACCCATTTTGAGGGTTGAACCTATTCATATCAAAAAAGATTCAAATATTAATTTGCGATATTCTTGGTTACAAAGTAGAACTTAACTTAATAACGATAAAGTTATGATTAAGGCAATTAAAATAATTTTAGGGCTTTCTTTAATTAAATTATCAAAAAAAATTAAATTTGCTCGCTTGAACCTTAAATGGTCTTTTTAGAAATTCAAAATACTACGCTATGAACTACAGA
>JBIPOO010000184.1:0-7793 GCA_044379045.1 Saprospira sp. | reverse complement strand
GAATCGTTGGCAACATAACGCAAATCACCGGCTGTAAAAGTGGCGGGATGCACCCATCGGCTGTCGCCGGAAATAGTAAGCAATTCTAGCTTTGGAAGGCTGTCGGCCGGTTCCGGTATTGGGTAGTGTGTAGAAACAAAAGGAATGGCGTATTGCTGAGCAATAAGGGCAAGCCCTGAATTGAATAGAAAAGCAATTATAGTAAGTAATCTCAACATAGTTTATTTATTTTTTACTTAGATGCTGAAACAATCAACTTTGGTGTGCGCAGCTATTGAAGTTTCAAAAAATCAAGCAGCTCCTCAATTCCATTGTACACTTTGGCCAACTCTTCATCTGAGATACAATAAGGCGGTAGTACATAAACTGTATTTCCTAAAGGGCGCAACAGGAGTTTTCTTTCAATAAAAAAGCGCCAGATAAGATCGCGCAAATTATTAAAGTATGAGGTATGCTGACCAGTCTCAATGTCAAAAGCCAAAATCACCCCTCTTTGTCTAAGGTTTTTCACCAATGGATTTTCTGAGATTTTTTTAGCAAAATCGTTGTGTTCATTTTCAATTCTGCGGATATTTTCCCAGGTTTCGGGCTTTTCCATCAAATCTAAGCTTGCCAGCGCTACCGAGCATGCAAGCGGATTTCCGGTACAACTATGTCCATGAAAAAGCGTTTTTAACTTATCATCCGACCAAAAAGCATCGAAAATCTTTGAGGTACAGGTTGTAGCGCCAAAAGCCATAGTGCCGCCTGTAAGACCTTTCGACAAACAGAAAACATCGGGTTTGTTTTTCAAATAATCTGTTGCCCACATTTTTCCAGTTCGACCAAAACCGGTCATTACCTCATCGGCAATCAGGATAATTTCCGCTTCGATACAAAGTTGCAGCAGGCTGTCTAAAGCTTCTGCTTCGTACATGCGCATGCCTCCAGAGCCCTGCACCAAAGGTTCGAAAATAAAGGCAGCGATTTGATCTGGGTAATCGGCAAGCAATTTATTTAATTGCGCCAATGCCAAATCTTCTTTGCCGGGCAAGGGAGCATCGATAAAAAGCACATCAAAAAGAAAGGAGTCGAAAGGGGCCGAAAAGGCTGAACGCTCACCAACAGCCATTGCGCCAAAGGTATCGCCATGATAGGCTCCCTCCAATGCTATAATTTTCTTGCGTGGTTTTCCATTATTATACCAATACTGAAAAGCCATTTTGATTGCAACCTCAACAGCTGTGGAGCCATTATCTGAATAAAAAATACGTGCTTGATTCTGTGGCATTTTAGCAAGAAGCCTTTCTGCAAGTTCAACAGCAGGCTTGTGCGTGAAATCGGCAAAAATCACATGCTCCAATGTTTCGGCCTGATGGCGCAATGCAGCGGCGATGTGCGGGTGTGCATGTCCGTGCAGATTCATCCACCAGGAAGCAATGGCATCGATATAAACATTACCTGCCTCATCATAAAGTCTTGCCCCCTCTCCTTTCACGATAGCAATGGGAGGCGCTGCTGTTTTCATTTGAGTAAATGGGTGCCAGATTATTTTGCTGTCGCGTTCTGATAAGTTAGACATCTATAAATTTTGAAGGTAGAAGTTAGACTCGCCTATCTGACGAGATGAAATAAAAATTTGGGTCTAATTTTATAATGAACTAACAAAAGCATTACTTTTATGTTTGACAAGTGGTATTTGGCTTTTTAATAATTGAGTAAAATTTATTTTATCGAATCAAGCCGTTTGGAAAAATTCGTTTCGCTTCGCGGAGCTTTGGTTCACGGAACTTATCTCGTCATAATGACAAGAAAAATTTCTAAAATTACCAAATTCTCAAATTACCAAATTATCTTTCCTCTTCATCTCTTCATTCTTACGAGACATAATCTTTCCTCTATTATGAGCTATACAGACTACAAAGGTACGCGACTTTTTATGATTTTAGGCGGGTTTTTCATCGCCAATGCCCTTATTGCTGAATTTATGGGCGTGAAAATTTTCTCTTTGGAGCAGACTATTGGTATCAATCCAATAAATTTTAATTTATTAGGTGAGCAACTTTCCTTAAACCTCACAGCAGGGGTATTACTTTGGCCAGTTGTATTTGTACTATCTGACTTGATTAATGAATATTATGGGCCAAAGGGTGTTCGTTTTTTGACCAACGGGGCTGTCGTCTTGATTATTTATGCCTTTTTAATGATTTATGCTGCCATTTCACTGAGTCCGGCCAGCTGGTGGACAGGCAGTAATAGCGCCAATGGTGTCCCCGATATGCAGGCTGCCTACAAAGCTATTTTTGGCCAAGGTCTTTGGATTATCGTTGGTTCAGTCGTTGCATTTCTTGTCGGCCAAATACTTGATGTGTACATATTTCATTATATCAAGAAAAAAACCGGAGAAAAATATCTTTGGCTGAGAACAACGGGTTCGACACTTGTATCTCAACTGATAGACAGTTTTGTGGTTCTTTACATTGCCTTTGGGATTGGGGCCGACTGGTCAGCATCGCTTATTTTATCCGTTGGCATTTTGAATTACATTTATAAATTCACCGTTGCCATATTACTGACACCAGTCTTGTATTGGATCCACTACGGAATTGATAATTATTTGGGAAAAGAAATAGCGGATAAATTGAAAGAGGACGCCATGAGATAATTTGTATCAATAGTTGAACATACTGAATTTATGTTATTGAAAAAGGCTGCCCGTGATGGACAGCCTTCTTTTTTATTTGCCTTTTTCTATGATATCGAATTCTCTTTGCAGAATTTCATCCACCTGATCGGGGTCTATGCGTTTGAACATAATTTTCTTGTCCTTATCGAGCAAGTACAGATAAGGATTCATTTTTACATCGTAATACTTTTTGATAACAGCAAGCGGGTAATTTTTATCACTGGTATTCAGCCATTTCATACCAACTTCATCAATTTTTTTCTTACACTCTTCCACTTCATCAATCGATTTACTGCATATGCCATAAATTTCAAAGCCTTTACTTTTCCATTTTTCATAAACAGATACCAGTTTTTGCGAATTTTTGGTACAATTGCCACAAGCAGGATCCCAAAAATAAACAGCCACAAAACGTGATTTCATGTCGTACATGTTAACAGGTTTTCCGGTCTTGATATCTGTGAGATTTATTGGTGGAGCCTGCAGTCCACACAATGAGTAGCGCAGGTCATTTACATTTTCACAAATCTTTTCCAATTGTGCAGAGTCAATCCACTCGGGTTTCATTGCACCGCAATAATACTTATCGCCCAAGTGCACATATACCTTATCCATACAAATAACCTTTGAACCTGCAAACTTATTGAGCAAATGCGCAGAAACAAACTGATATATATCTTTGTTGGCACCTTTTATTGCATTGCCCATTAGATATTCGCAGCTCATGATACAAGAATCGGGCGCCTGTACAGTAAGTTTATCAAGATAAAATTCAATCTTTTGTTCCAAAACAGGTGTACGAATCAAACGTTTATCGCTCCAGTCAAAACCGTCGAAATAATGATCTTTGTAATAGTAATAAGCATCGACCTGACCTTTGGCTTCAATTTCTTTTGGTACAGTAGGGTTTTGAGAAGACTGTATCAGTTTTGAGGATAAGTAAGATGGGTTTTTAGCAATCATATTTTTTTGATAAGCCTCTACATCTTTGCCCATATTTTGTAGCGTCTCAGTCGATTTTGATTTTTCATCAGCCCAGGCTTTCTTCGTATCTTCCGGAACTATAGTTTTAAGCAGAGAATCCAATTCGGCAATTCTTTTATTCAAAAGCTCCCCTTCTTTTGATTTCTTTCCAAGGAAATGCAAATAGTCTACAAAAACTTTATTATCATCCGATCCTTCAATTTTCAGGTTTCTCACCATATCACCTCCTTCTTTGACAGTAGTCAAAGTTAGATGCTGTTCTTTATCATTCGCAATCAGAAATTCGAAATAAAAATTATCAGGTTTGGTGAGAATTAGGTAAACTCCTCCATCGAGCAGGGTATCTTTTTTAAAATTATAAAAACCGGCAACATCTCTACCTACAGCTGTATCTTTTACATATGTTTTAGAACCCAGACGATAGCCAAGTATAAGGGTATCGTAACTGTAGTTTTCGATTTTAGCTTTGATATGATAACCTTTTTTGGGGGTTTTCTGCGCTGACAATGAAAATCCAATCAGCATTGCAAAGACAAAAAATGTAAGTATGCGTAAATTCATAATCTATAAGTTTAGAAATAAGTTAGGCCTAAATGATTTACAAAGTTAAAAAAACAGTTTGAAAGCTCATTCAATTGTGCATTTAATAAAAAGTTAATCAGATAACCTTGTATGTCTTCAGAAACAATTCATGTGCCATTATGAAATTTTGTCAGAAAAAACAGATGATAAATTGTCGACAAATGCTTCGAGTGAGCTAAAGGTATAATCAGCTTCTGCTTTCAAACTTAGCCTTTTTTTCTCAGAACTGTCGCCATTATCAATCCAAACAGTCAGCATTCCCAGCCTTTTTCCAAATTCTATATCTGTATCCGAATCGCCCACCATCACAGCATTTGTAAAATCTATATCAGGAAAATCTTCTTTAGCTTTCAATGCCATCCCTGTATTTGGTTTTCGGCAGGCTGAATTAAGGTAGGCAAAATCGGGACAAAAATACACCTTATTTATACGCCCGCCAGCCTTGTTTATTTCAGTCAGCATAAAATTGTGAATTTCATTCAGGTCATTTTCAGTCATGAGCCCTTTAGCTATGCCTTGCTGATTGGTGACAACCAAAACAGTTCCAAAAAACTCTGATATTTTCTTAAAAATCGTTAAATTTTTTGGCAAAAATTGGAACTCGGCACAGTTTTGGATATAACCACCACGTTTTTGGACATTTATGACCCCATCGCGGTCCAAAAATAAAGTCGGGTTTTTGAAATGCATTTAGATTTGAATTTTTGGTTTTAATAACTTAGCTTTGCAAAAATAAAGAAATAATCCACGCCAAAAGCGACAATAAAAGAAATATGAATACTCTAAACAAAAAAAGAATCAACACAGTTTTCGGAGCATACGTAGGCGCGTTGATTTTCGGTGCAATAACTGTAAATGCACTTAGTGGTGATGTAATGATGAAGATGCCTTTTAATGCTAGCAAAAGTGATATGGAGAAATTTTCCTGTAAGGTAGAAAGCCTAATGGAAAGCAGGATGAATAACGTAATAGTTGAGCATGTTGATATCACTGGCTTGAAAGGTATAACCAGAAAGAGACGCAATCAAAGCCTTGAAACAATCAATAACTCAACACCTGCATCTGCAACATTTGCTTCTTACAAAGCTCAGCCAATGCCCGAGGTAGCGGTTGAATTTCTTGGCGAACTTACAGATGAGAAAAGAGCTGAAATCCGCTCCAAAATCCCTGCGCTTGCCGCTAGGTTTATAGGCAGCCCCTATGTTTTCGGTGGGAAAGGACCAAATGCATTCGATTGTTCTGGTTTTACCGCTTACATCATGCGTCAATTTGGCATTTCAATCTCTCCCGGTGCTGTTTACCAGGCCCTTCAAGGAAAACATGTCGATCTTGACAAGGCAAAACCAGGAGATATGCTTTATTTCTCTGCCTATGGCCGCGGTGGTGTAATCACACATGTTGGTCTGATTGTTGAAAATACGCCAACTGATGGTATCACCATCATTCACGCTACTACATACCGTTATGGTGTACTAAGAGATAATGTCAGCAAAAATCCTTACTGGAAAAATAAAATTTTATTTGCACGCGATATGATTTCGGGAGAAACCAGACCTGCAAGACCTTAATCATTTAAAAAAATATCAAAAAAGGTACTGTTCAGCAATGCTGAGCGGTACCTTTTTCTTTTAATTGCAATAATGAGGTAACTATTACCTACTTTTTATTGTTAAAACAAAGTAACAAAAGAAAAATTAGGATGAGGGCATATTTAATACCTGGATTAGGTACAGATGGAAGAATTTTCAAAAATCTACTGACACAATTCAATTTCGATGAGGTTTTTTACCTTGATTTCAGGGAAGAGCTATGCAAAAGCTGCTCTGGCATGGCCGATTATGCAAAAGAAATTTCAAAAGAAATCATAAATGATTCCAACAGCATCATTATTGGGCTGTCCCTCGGAGGAATACTTGCCTCTGAACTGTCAAAGCTACTCCCGGATTGTAAAGTCGTTTTAATATCATCTATAAAGACTGAAAATGAGGCCCCCTTTGTAATAAAAATTGCCCGAGTCATGCCTTTATACAAATTTGTGCCTCTTTGGTTCAGCAGAAATGTAGTTCCCATATTGAGCAGACTGGCTGCTGTAACTGATAAAGAAGGCTATCTTTTATACAGAGATATGCTCAAAGGTTGGTCGGCAGCTAAGCTAAAATGGGCAAGAAAATCGGCAGTTAATTGGAAAAATCAAAAGGCAATAGCATGTCTTCATGTACATGGCACCCGCGACTTTATTTTCCCGCACGGAAAAATTATGGGTGCAGCACTCATTGCAAAAGGCAGTCATTACATGATCATGGACAGGGCTAAAGAAATTGCCGAAATTATCAAAAAAGAACTAGCATTTACTCCTTTAGTATCAGACTAAAAGAATAATAGCTTCATATTAGTTATGATTTAAATAGAAGTTGGCTTCTTCAATTTTTTCGACAGAACCAGCATCGAACCAATAATCATTATCGTGTAGATAAGCAATTATTTTATTGGTTTTACAAAGCTCAAGATAAGCGTCGATGATGGAAAATTTACCAGAATACCTTTGCTTTGAAAACCATTCCGGACTGACAATCTGAATGCCGCTGAAGGCAAATTCCCTAAGATCAGGTTTCTCTACGCTAAGTAGTTTCGTGCCCTTTTTCTTATCAATTTTCCCGCAAAGGAGTCTATCTTCATCAAAAAGTAACTGCCTACTACTCTCGGGGCGATTCCGTACTGCAAGCGTTACCAATGCCTTACTTTTCTTGTGTGCCTCCATCATATCAGGAATATTTATATTGGAAATAACATCCGAATTAATGACAACAAAAGGTTGATTACCAATAAAGTGATTTGCAGCTTTTAACAATCCTCCACCTGTTTCAAGGAGCTCATTACTTTCATCTGAAAAATAAATATCCAAACCAAAATTACCATGATTTTGAACAAACCGAATTATTTGCTCAGCATGATGATGCACATTGATGACG
This sequence comes from Saprospira sp., assembly GCA_044379045.1. Lineage (GTDB taxonomy): Bacteria > Bacteroidota > Bacteroidia > Chitinophagales > Saprospiraceae > Saprospira. The sequence continues at coordinate 593 of JBIPOO010000184.1, read as the reverse complement.
ATGTATGTCACCCCTTGTGATGCCAGATGAATAATTGCCCTTTCCAACAGGGTTTTACCTGCAACTACGACCAGGGCTTTGGGGATAGTATCGGTAAGCGGTTTTAATCGAGTTCCCAGGCCCGCCGCAAAAAGCATTGCTTTCATTTTTAAGACTTTTGAAGTTAGAAATTTTGTATCAGGTATCAAGACTTTTCTTAAGTCAGAAGGTAGAAGTAAGAAATTAGAAATTTTTAATTAGACTTGGAGACGCTAGACTCGAAGACTATTTACTAGAATTAGACTACTGACGCTCGACTTTTTCAAAAATTATCAGATTATCGGATTATCAAATCTCTAAACTCAAGACTACAGACTCACTAAAAAACGATTAACGATTAACGATTAACGATTAACGATTAACAATCTTTCAATCTTTCAATCTTTCAATCTTTCAATCTTTCAATCTTTCAATCTTTCAATCTTTCAATCTTTCAAACAAAATTGCAAAAAAACATTATCTTCGCAGCGAAAAATACATTATAATAATCATCAAAAATAATAAAATATTCATTATGAAGGAAGTATATATTGTTTCAGTAGCCAGGACGCCCA
>JBIPOO010000183.1:0-7835 GCA_044379045.1 Saprospira sp. | reverse complement strand
ACTCCGGTATGTACTACAGAACTGGGATTAACTGCAAAACTCAAAGATGAATTCGCAAAAAGACATACGAAAGTTATTGCATTAAGTGTTGATCCGCTTGATTCGCATTACGAATGGATAAAGGATATTAATGAAACACAGCAGACCTTTATTAATTTTCCAATAATTGCCGATCCAGAACGTAAGGTAGCCAACTTGTATGATATGATTCATCCAAATGCAAATGAAACATTTACTGTTCGATCTGTTTTTGTTATAGGTCCCGATAAAAAGGTAAAACTCAGCTTGACTTATCCTGCTTCGACTGGCAGAAATTTTCAAGAAATTTTAAGAGTAATTGACAGCTTACAGTTAACTGCAAAATATTCAGTTGCAACTCCAGCGAATTGGGAGCAAGGACAGGATGTAGTAATTGCTACTACAATAAAAGATGATGAAATTTCCGCTAAATTTCCAAAAGGCTTCAGAAAAATTAATTCCTATTTACGACTAACACCACAACCTGATAAATAAATGAAAACTGTACATTCCAAAAATATTTATGCTGATGCAAATATAATTAGACTCACCGCTGGGTTTGTAGTATTCTTTGCTACTTTGTTTACAATATTTAACTGGGGCTACCTGACTATTTTTCTTGCATTTGATTTTGCCTTGAGAGCCTTTAGTAAAATACCTTCACCTTTGTTTTGGATATCAAAACTTACAGCAGGGACTTTCGGGCTTAGAAATATATCTGTGTTTGCTGCACCAAAAAAATTTGCAGCAAAAATCGGTTTTGTATTTTCTATCGGAATATTTGTCTTATACTTATTTGAACAAAACTTAGCAGCAAATATTGTTACATTGATTTTAGTTTTTTGTGCCTTTTTGGAGTCCGCACTTCAAATTTGTTTGGGATGTTATGTTTATGATTGGTTTGTTGCGCCCTTAAAAAAATAAATAAAAATACCAGTTAATTATGGTTGATTATGTGATTGAATAAGGTAAAAGGTGTTTTGTTAAAATCTGTTTTAAACTTTTCAAATATTAAAAAATATTCTGATGCAACTCATTTGTAAGAAAATTGTCATGACCAAAGATATTGGTATTCATGGCAATCTCTTTGGTGGAATACTCATGGCCTGGTTGGATGAGGCTGGAGCATCTCTAGCTACAGAATACTGTAAAACACCATATATGGTAACGCTCAAAGTTGGAGAACTTGTTTTTAATAAGGCAGTAAAAAGTGGGAACCACTTAAGAATTTACGGCAATGTAGTCAATATAGGCAGAACGAGTGTTACAATTATACTTGAGGCAAGAAGACTGAATCTTTATAGTGGGGAAGAACTATTGGTTTGCAAAACAAATCTTGTATTTGTAAGAGTAGATGAAGATGGACATGCCACACCAATTGATAAAAATATTTCATTAAAATTAATTTAACAGAGAATTAAGCGAATAATCTAGTGTGATCAAATCTTTATAATTCCTATGCTATTTCAAAAGATATATTAAAATCAAAAATTAGATTCTAGATTATCTGTTCATTCTATACATCTTCATTCTTTCCAGATCTTCTTTTTCTTTATCCAGATTGATGTCACCTTTTTTAGGTTTGAATCTGTAAGTAAACTGAACCATAAAATAGCGCTGCAATACAGTTGTAATATTGGTCTCGATAAAGGTTTCCGTAAAGTTTCTCGAAATGCTGTTGTTTTGGCCAAGAATATCAAAAGCTTGTAAGGCAATTTCACCCTGCTGATTTTTGAACAGCTTGGTAGCTATGCTTGCATTCCAAAGAATAAAGCTTTGATCAAAGCCATCGCCAAGTCCACTGTAATACTGATGTGAAGCATCGGTACGGAATACCAGGGTTTTCCATGGGTTCCAATAGAATCTGATTTTGCTGTTTTGGTTCAGGAATTTACTGTTCAAATTGGCATTCAAACTGTTCAAAGTTCCATTCAGGGCAGTTGTGGATGAAATAGTAAAATCAAGTTTTGGACTGATATTGCTACTTAGGGTAATGCCGAGTGAACCAGTGGGTGTATGCGCATAATTCAATTCCTCGTTGATAAGACCAGGAGTGCGGTTATAATTGGCAGAGATATTAAAATTCAAATTCGATTTGATGACTTTCAAAGGCAATCCTATGGTGGTATATGCCATTGTTGTAATTCTGTTGGAGAAATTTACAGGGCGAGATATTTGAGTGCCCCTGGCAAGTGCAACCCCGTATAGCACTGTGTCATTTTGTGCAATAAAGTTACTGTTACCAATATAGTTGTTGGTATAACTTAAGCTAAGCATGGAGAAAAACATACGGCTCTTTTCCGGATTTGGTGCCGCATAATGAATATTGAAACGGTGAGAATCTTCCTGTTTTAAGCCTGGATTTCCAACGTTGAGTTGTAGTGGATTGCTATTGTCAACTGCTTCCTGCAATTGCATAATTGTAGGCGCGTTGGTATTTGAACGGTAAAAAGCGCGCAGATTTTTGGTATTGGAAATCTTATAACGGACCGATGCAAATGGCAATACACTGTAAAAGTCGAGATTGTCCTTGAAAAGACTCGGATAGGTCTGATTAACAGATAGACGAGCCCATTGAACATTCACTCTGGCCTGAATATTGAGTTTGTCTTTGTTGTAACGCCAGCCAATACCGCCCTGTTCTGTATGATAGGTATTGTCGGATAGGGTAGAAAGGAAGGTATCCAAACGGTTATAGCTTTCAGAAAGCGGATCGTAACTGTTTGTACTTTTGTCGATATTGTTCAAATTCAGAGATGGATTGTAAATGAGTTGTATCTGAGAAAATTTACCAATTGGCTCCCCATATTCCAAACGCACTGAATATGAATTTTCAAATTGATCGAGATCTGAATTTTGGTCGAGCGTGTCAGACCTCAATGTAGCATCAGCAATGGTAATGTTATTTGCGCCCAATTTACTATTGGCAACATTACTTTTGTGGTCATTAGTCAAGGTAGCACTGATGGTTCTGCCTAATTTTTTAAAGGCATGGTTGTATGTAATAGAATTGTTTAAGGTCCATGCCATTAAATCGGATTCGAACAATCTTTGAGTAGAATTTAACAAATTACCTGATTTGAAACTTTCACCTAAAAGATCCGATTCCCCACGATTTGTCTGCATACTAAATCGTGGTGCAATAGTAATATTATTTCTTTCGTTGAATTTATGCTCCAGTCGGAAATTAGCCCGATGGTTCATGTTTTGTGAGATATTGTATTCGTTTTCGAGATAACTCAGCCCCGAATCACGAGCCGAAATAAAGAGCTGATCTGCAGAATTATCTTTAAAATTATCCGTAAAATTAAAAAAGTAGGAAGCGGTAAAATCAGTTTTTTTGCCCCATTTGTCAGTGTAATTGATCCCGAATGAATTGGTGTTGGTGATGCCGCCCTGGTCATTAATCAAAAACTGACCTACATTGGAATTGCCTCCGCCCCAGCTGCCACCGCCACCGCCCATGCCGCCGCGACCGCCGCCGCCACCCATACCTCCACGACCGCCGCCGCCGCCGCCGCTCATAACACCTGCGAGGTCATCCGATGAGAAATTTTGTTCATTTGTATTGTTAAATTGTCCAACTACGGTAATTCTGCGACTTTCTTTAAATGAATTGAGCACCCCGCCGGCTTTGTAGCGGATATCGCCATTATTTAAATCATCATCGTGCCCACCCGCTGCGTAAACACGGCCAAAGGTCCCACTGCGGTATTCTGGTTTCGATATAATATTGATAGTTTTTTGGGTATTTCCATCATCAAAACCGGAAAATCTGGATTGGTCGCTGCCCTGATCAAAAACCTGAACCTTATCAATCATTTCGGCCGGAATGTTTTTCAGCGTTGCTTTTGCGTCATTGCCAAAAAATGGCTTTCCATCCACCAAAACCTGTTTTACATCTTCGCCCTGTGCCTGTACTTTTCCGTTTTGCACACTGATGCCGGGCATTTTTTCTACCAGATCTTCAGCAGTGGCATCAGGATTGGTTTTGAAAGCATTGGCATTGTATTCAACAGTATCATTTTTTAAAACAGCAGGTGGGATTCGCCCTACAATATTTACTTCGATAAGTACAGATTCGGCAAGTTGAATTTTTCCGAGCTCCTGATTTTTGTCCTGAACAAATATTCTGCGGCTGTAATTAGAAAAACCTACGAATGAAATTGAAAGTCGGTAAGACCCCGGAGCAGCCGAAATTTCAAATTTTCCGTTAGCATCGGTTGAAGTGCCAGTTATTATTTTGTTGTCATAAGTCGATTCTAAGGCTACGTTAGCTCCCATTAGCGGATTTTGAGCAATAGAATCCACGATAGTACCGCTTATCTTGTAGCTTTGTGCCGATAGCGTAAACGCAAAGAAAGGCAGCAGAATTATTCCAAGTATATTTTTCATAGTAAGGTTTGACGATATTTTTTTGTAAAAACTTCGAAAAATAGAGAGTTTTTTTGGTTGTTTTTTAAGAGATGGCTTTTTACTATACTTTAATCAGGCTTTTTAGACAAAATGCAGCTTTATAATGCTATAAATTAAATTTATGTTCAGTATTTTGTTGTAAAATTTGAATCTAAAATTTGATAGACCTTCATTTTTATCAAAAGTTTAAGCTCCTTTTCAATTTTTAGTTAAAGCAAAAGAGATGAAAAACCACAGTCTGTACTTCTTTTTTATTCTAGTTCTAATGTCGGCCTGTGCCAAAAAAACACTGCCTGTTTATTCGGTAAAAACCATAAATAATTGGCCGGAGGATAGCAAGCCCGTCAATTTTGATTCCGTTTCAAATGTGTTTTTTGAAATGCAGCGCGACGAGCAAAATTTATATCTGCACATTAAAACGACAGAACTTGCCACTCAAATGAAGATTCTAAGACATGGGCTTAGTATCTATTTCGACCCTACTGAAGGAAGGAGTGAATCGATTGGTTTTACATTTCCTGTAGCCTTACCCGATTCGCTAGCCCGTCGATTTGGCGGTCGTGGCGAAGGTCGCGGAGAGGGCAGAGGCGATAATGAAAAAGGAGACAAACAAAATGGTCCTCCAAATATGGAACAGATGCAACGCCGAATGCTGCAGCGTATGTACAAAAACTTTAGTGAAAGACCCAAAGAAATGCAGCTCAAAGGATTTTCAGGTGATAAAAAAACGATCATTCTTGGCAAAGATCCCTCCGATATTCAGGTTGACCTGGAGCTTGGCGCTGATAATTCACTTAATTATTATGCTGTGATTCCTATCAAGAAGATAAAAGCGCAAAGTAAAAAGGGGAAAGGCAGATTTTCTGTAGGAATTGTAAGTGGCTATCTTTACATTGATGAAAATTCAGGGCAGCAAATGGGCGGTTTTGGCGGTGGTGCTGGTCAGGGCGGCAATCCTCAGATGAGTGAGGAAGAACGCGCCAAACGTCGTGAATTCATGATGAAATTGATGGAGCAAATGACGAAGGCTAGCGAGATTTGGTTTGTACCTGAGATGAAATAGATTTTCAGAACGTCAGTTATCAGATTGTCAGCGAATTCTTGGCAGTAGCTGAAAATCTGACAGCTGAAAATCTGATAACTGTTTAGAGTATATACGGAAAAATCACTCTTCTCTTCTTTGGATATTCATCCCCAAATTTTTCGTGATACCAGTTATGGTGTGCTACTGCGCGTGGCAGTAAGTTTGCCATAGTCCAAATTGCAAAAGAAAGTGCTGGAGTTGACCATAGCATCAGTGCAAAGCCTGTCCATTCTACAATTTCGCCAAAGAGATTGGGGCAGGAGACATAGCGAAAAAGTCCGCGAATTGGAATTTTATAGCCTGTCTCGCCAGGTTTACGCAGTGAGAGCAAAATGCTATCTGATTGCCAATTAATAAACATGCCAAGTAAAAATATAGCCAGGCCTAAGACAAAACGACTATCGCCTAGCCATGCCTCCCCATATTTTGATACATCGCAGATTGCTCCAAGATAATAGCCGTTCAAAAAGCCATTCACAACATTAAATGCTATAGCTGACCACATTATTGCAGTGGGCATACGTTTTTTGTAGTCCTTTTGCCGCAATGGGAAAACTACACTTCGGTTGATATAATGTACATTCCATAGCAGAAAAAACACCCACATGGCTGTAGAATGTGAGTTTCCTCCAAATAAGAAACAAAGCGAAAATACAATAGGAGATGGCACTTCCATTAAAAACCATCCCAGACGAGCATTGATAGTGGGGCCAAAGTCATTACGGGTATGTCGGCCAAATGGTGCAACAATTTTTTGTAGTACAAAGTAAATTGCGACGGCTCCTATTAACCAAATGTAAACCAGGCTGTAAAATAGTATTTCTGACATGCTGTTGATTTCTGAATCTCGAAAAAATTGAATATGGCCTCAAAAGTACCCATTTTAAGCAATTTATCAAATCAGTTAAAGGATGAACTGTTTAAATAGTTTGAAAGGCTATCTTGAAATATGCAATTTTGATGCATAGCGTTTTTTTGCGCTTTGTTCAAAAACAAGGTAGTATAGACCATTTTGAAGTTCATTGACAGGGATTTCTGCAGATTGTGATAGCAGTTTTTCGCTCAATAACTGTCCTAAATTATTGTAAATTTTAATCTTAGTCACAGCTCCGTTTAATTCGGGTAATTTTACAAAAATTTTGTCATTGGCTGGATTTGGGAAGATTTCAACCGCAATATCATTTTGAATATCAACATTGGAACTGACAATTCTCTCCCAATGATTCGTAGCGTTTTTCATGATAAGCCGCTGCCCAGCTGTCTCAACATTGGTCTGTGTAAGAATGTCGGAATAATAAGGCGTTGCCACAATACTGTCCTGGAAAATTTCAATCAAACCATAGCCGTGTGAATTGATTTCCATGTGCTGATGATGCGGATTGGCAGCTAAGGTGATGCCCATAAAAAATGGACTGAGCGAAGCCGGAACACCCGATTCGTCGAAGTTTCCTCTCGTGACGCTACTGGGTAAAAATTCACATCCCAATGCACCGCTTCCCGTTGCCGCATTGTAAGCAATGCTGTCGTAAGGGTCTTTGACAAGGTCCATCGCCATGGTGATATGTGCATCGCCGCTTAACATCAGGCAATTGTCGATATTGTGTACGATGAGCGTATCATAAAGTCTGTTTCTGGTTTCGTCGAATCCATCCCAGGAACTATTATCAAAAACATCGCCATCGTTTGGAACCAGATTCAGCAATCCGGGGTCAATGCCTCGGGTATACCAACCACCTGCCATTTTCTGACTGCCCATAAGATGCCATCTTGTATTTGAATTTTTCAAAATCTGCGTAGCCCATTCAAACTGTTGGTTGCCCATAAGGTTGTACTCGCCATTTGGAAAGGTATCGATATTTCTCAAGGATTCGACATCGAGCATTGTAATGTCCGCAAGAACGCCAATTTTGAGCGAGCGGTAAAGTAGATTTTGCGCAACCTCTGGCGTTTCGCGAATGGGTAGCCAGCGTCTGAAAATTTCTTTAACATAGGCCGAATCGCTGTCGATATCGTGGTTGTCCCAATATGCATACCAGCTCTGCATGCGTCTGGCTTCGCGCAGGTCGGGGTCGAGCAGATAGTATTTGTGACGGTCAATCCATTCTGATCGCGTTTCACAATCCACAGGATATGGATTTGGTACCCTTACTTCTTCGTTTGCGTCTACAAAATCGTAAATATAATCGCCCAAATGTACAACCAGTTGCAGGTCATCTCTTTCAGCTATTCTGCGGTAAGCATTAAAAAAACCAGAAAAAATTGAGCTGCAGGACATAGCTGCAATTTTTGCGGAAACTATATTTCCGCTTGGCAGGGT
>JBIPOO010000182.1:0-7836 GCA_044379045.1 Saprospira sp. | reverse complement strand
CTTCTCTGTTCCGCCCGATGCTGAAATGTTTCCTTCGTGGAAAAATCCGGTTTTCAATGCCGCCGAAATCCAGTCAGATCCGCCCTTCATGGCAAAGCTGTCGGCCTGGGCTCGGGTGTAGGTTCTTCCTTCGAAGATGCCGATTACCGATGATTTCGATTCGGGACTACCTGTGCGGTCAATACTCCAGCGGTCGCGCAGCGCAAGGTGTTCTTCGGCACTAAGCAAATCGAGGCGATTTGTTTCATTAACAATGCCGCTTTTATAGTTGAAGCTGAATTTTGTTTTGCCTTCCTTGCCTTTTTTGGTAGTAATGAGGATTACCCCATTAGCACCACGGGCACCATAAATTGCAGCAGCAGAAGCATCTTTTAGAATGTCGATAGAGGCGATATCGTCCATATTCAGGTCGGCAAGACCATTTGCTCCATTGCCAAGCGCATCGGCATTTACATCCTGATTTGAAATTGGCACACCATCCACAACAATGAGCGGATTGCTACCCGCGGCGATTGAATTTGTACCGCGAATCTGAATCTTCGTGGTACCGCCACCAGCAACTCCCCCACCTGTAGTAATCTGAACACCTGCGGCTTTGCCCTGAATGGCCTGATCGAAACTTGAACTAAGTGCATCTTTCAAATCCTCGTCTTTAAGACTAGAAACCGACCCTGTAAGATCTCTCTTTAAGCTAGTTCCATATCCCACTACCACAACCTCTTCCACTGAAACATAGGCCATTTTCATGTCGAGGATAGCTTCATCTGCCTTCAGTTCAATGACAACTGAAGTATCTGCATAGCCTAAGGCGCTGAATTTCAGGGTGTAACGGCCTTCAGCCAAGGCATCAATTTTATAAACACCCATTATGTCACTCTGAAAAAAGCGGTTTTGTTCAAGCAAAATGATATTTACCATAGGAATTTCTATTCCTTCGGGATCATATACGGTTCCCTGAATAATTGCTTTTTGCGCGTTCAGCATAGCTGAACAGCCTAAAAAAAGCAAGAGAAGAATGCAATTGGTCTTCATTTATGGTTTGATTAGTTGTATGGTTTTTCCAAGTTTGTTACCAATATTAAGCTGGAGAATGCTGAATTTTGGTATTTCAAATCCGCTGAAATCGATGATGGCAGCGCCATTTTGTAACTGAATGGAATTGCGTTTCCAGATCAGTTTAGCAGATGCATCGTAGAGACTCAAATCAATTGATTCGTTATTTAATGATTCAAATCGCACTCCTAGACTACTGCCACTTTCCCACCAGTAACTGATGCCATTAGTTTCTGCGAGCGTTACAGCCGCGATATTGCTGTAGAAGAATGAACCGTCAAGGTCAACAATTTTGAGTCGGTAATAATTCACGCCCTGATGCGGAAATGGATGAAATACGCTATAATCGCTGAGACTGCTCACTTCGCCAATCGCTTCGACCTGCGCATTTTTTTCCCATACTGAATTTTTGTTCAGATGTTCCAATTCAAAAAAGTCACAATTTTTTTCCTGCAGTGTAGTCCAAAGGCAGAGGACCTCGTTGTTTTGAAGGTCAGCTCTGAAACGTAGCAATTCTGTAGATAACAGGTTCACTTCACCCCCTGTAAAAGTTGAGAAACTGGTTTGATTAAAAAGGGTAATTCTATTGACCGCATCGTCTACAATTCCTAAGGATTCCCAGTTAATCCCATTATCATTGGTTTTAATTTCTTCAATCAAAGTTTCTGTTCCATTAATATCGTTATTGTTATAACTAAATGCAATATCGTATTCTACATTGCTGATGTCACTGGGCTCTACTGTCCAATGTCTTGTAAGAAAATTCAATGCAGCCGGATTGTTAGGATGTTTTTCATCCTTTAGATTTACTGCAATGCGCGGAGCAGCACCAAAAGTCGCCATTCTAAGGTTTAATGAAATCTGACTGTACTCGGCGCCATTATCGTTATCCCCCACCGGAAAGAAAAAAGAGCCAGTGCTGTTATATTCTTTCACAACAGCACCTGTCGAAGTTGGCACTATCATATTCGATGTTGAAAAGCTACCGAGAATTGTTGCGCTTGGGCCAAGTACTAAATTTGATGCCTGAATATTTATAAGACCGCTAGTCATCCGCAGTTCATCTTCCACATAAATCTGGTTGTTGAGGAATACTCCCGCAGAATTATTCGTTTCGAGATAATGAAAACGGCTCAAGCCAATAAAATTTCCCGTAAGATTTTGCGGACTGTTGCCATCGAGCACTACCAAACGATTATTTGAGAAGAAAAGATTCTGATTGTTAATGTTGCCGGCAATGGTTATATCGTCTCCTATATCAGCATTCATCGCAAAACGGCTGCTGTTGTCAATTGTAAGATTACCCTCGAGGCGGATATTATAGGTAAAAGCATTATTGCCATCACCGTTCAGTACAGAAAATTCGGCATCTCTGCTCAGACTGGTATTGCCATTTATGGTAAATAATCCATTGGCAAAGCCGGCCGGTTCCCAAACTATTTTCGAAAATGAATCGATCGTTACGTTTCCATTGATAACCCGGTTGAAGTCATCGTAAAGCCTGATGAAGGTTCCTCCGCAGACGTTTAAGTTGAAAGGTATATTATTGTTATCCCATGACAAGGATCCTAAATTGAGGTTATAAAGGCCTCCTGTACGATATTCGAGTGTACTGCCCGTAGCATATGCACAGGCGTTACCAATCACAAAGCCACCAGCTAGTATGGTAAATTTGCCGCTTACTATAGCGCTTGTCCCGAAATTTATACCACCCTGTGTATTGATATTATTGAAATTGACATTGCCGCTTACATTTCCAAGGCCTAGGAAATGAACGATACCTTGGGCCCTGTTGAAGTTGCCATTATTCTGAAATAAGCCATTATTACTAATGAAAAGCGTTCTTGCTACAGCATCTGAACCAGTAAAAGTTGCTCCGGCATCGATTCTAAAAGAAGAAACCGTAGCATTCACATCGAGTGTGAGATTGTCTTGAATTCTAACGGCTACTGCTGCTGGGGGCACCTGAAATGCATCCCACATATTTGGATCGTCCCAACTTCCATCTCCACCGCTGCGTGTCGTCCATTCGTTTTGAACGGTATAACTGTAGTTGGGGCCACCATTATTGTTAAGGTTTATGCTGTACCAATCGGCATTATTATGATTTATCGATAATCCTGCGCCGGATGTAAAGACATAATAACGTATTGTTGCCCCAGCTTGATTGATTGCAGATGGAATTGTAGATACATAATTTGGTCCCGACAAAGTCATTGACTGCACCGTGGAACTGGCCCAATTGTCAGTTGTGTAGCGCAGATAAACTGCCTGTCCTGTTGAAAGCGGACCTGAAACAGCAGCTGTAACTGTAACTGCTTGTGTAGGAAACACCAAAGACGGACTCTGATTGACAAGGCTTATTGTTCTGATCGCCCCCTGAATTCTGAAGAGCACAAATTGATTTGAAGCAGCCGAAGGGGTTTTGAAAACATACTCGTCTGCAGTATTGGGTACATTAAAAAACCAAGCTCCGTTTGTGCAATTGGTATTGGCTGCCGTGAATGGATTGCCGATACTAATAACCTGATCCTGTCCGGGAGTACAAGTCATTGATGGTGATTGCTGTAAACCAAAAGAAACAGTTCTGAAATATTGATTACCTGTACCGTTTGCACGGGTTGTAAATATCATGGAACTGCCCGCACTTGTTCCAAAATTATCGACTGTAGTCCAATTGTTTGTGCCAAACCCCGCCCCAATAAGTCCGTTTTGTGCATTAAGGCTGCCTAACGACAACAGTATTAAAAATGTGTAAAAAAATCTTGTCATATCTTGGACATTTTTAGTGAATAAAGTTTGAAAAAGCCTTAAGAGAAATAGTTCAAATATTTATTATAAGTAATTGATATACAGATATTAATGCATTGAAAATAAAACTTTTTTATGCAATACTTGTTCGAAATTCTGCCTTTCGGATAAGCAATTTAGGAAATAATAACTTAATGTCATAATAACACTAAGTGTTTTTTTGTAAAAATTTACAGGTTTTGTTTCTTGCCAAAAGGACTAGAAGCATTTTGTATAAAATTACCCTTACTTTGTGACAGAAAAGTAACAGAATTACCCTTACTTTGTTACAAGAATACGACATAATTACCCTTACTTTATGACAAATGCCGAAATGTTTTACTGTATTTGTAGCTCAGTGAAGTTAAATTACCCTTACTTTGTGACAAGATATAAATAAAATTACCCTTACTTTGTGACAAGAATACGACAAAATTACCCTTACTTTGTGACAAATGTCAAAATATGTTACTATATTTGTGACTCAATTAAGTGAAATTACCCTTACTTTGTGACAAGATATCATTAAAATTACCCTTACTTTGTGACAAGAATACGACAAAATTACCCTTACTTTGTGACAGTAATTTAAGTAAAATGTTTTTTATCAATATAATATGAAAAGAAATATAATTTTAAAGTTGATAGAATGGAAAAAATCTGCCGATAGAAAACCTTTGATATTGAGAGGGGCGAGACAGGTGGGCAAAACTACCGTGGTTAACGAATTTGGTGAAAGTTACAAGCAATATGTCTATCTAAATCTTGAAAGACCAGAACATAAGAGATATTTCGAGCTTTATGATAAGGTAAAAGACATCGTCGATTCTGTTTTACTGAATATGGAGCTTGAACCTGATTATGCTCAAACCTTGTTCTTTATTGATGAGATTCAGGAATCGCCAAAGGCTATTCAGTTGTTGCGCTATTTTGCTGAAGATTTGCCTGAGTTGCATGTAATCTCGGCGGGCTCACTGCTGGAGTTTTCTATAAAATTGGTGAATAGTTTTCCAGTTGGCAGGGTTCAGTTTCTGAACATGTTTCCAATGAATTTTAGAGAATTTCTGATGGCATTGGGTAAAAAATCGGCTTTGGCTACGCTGGACACTGTGCCAATTTCTGCAACCGCGCATGAAACGTTGATGTCTTATTTTCACAAATATGCAATTGTTGGCGGAATGCCCGAGGTGGTTAAAAAGTATGCAGAAACAGGTTCCTACGCCAGTCTTCAACAAATTTATGAAGGCATATGGGCTGCATACAGGGACGATGTCAGAAAGTATGCACAAAACCCCGGTGAGGAACGCGTCATAAGGCATATAATGTCCACAGCATGCAGTTTTTTAGATGAACGAATCAGCTTTCAGAACTTTGCAAACTCAAACTACCGTTCACGCGAAGTTGGAGAGGCATTCAGATGTCTGGATGATGCCGGAATCATTAAACTCATTTATCCGACAACAGATATCAAATTCCCCTTGAGAAGCGATTTTACCAAAAGGCCAAGAATGCAGTTTCTCGACAGCGGTCTGGTTAATTATGAACTGAGCATTCAGCATGAATTGATCGCCCTTTCCGATATGAGCGAAGCATACCGTGGAGCGCTGATACCTCATCTGATTACCGAAGAACTGATATCGCTCAATACCACTAAAATCGATAAGCCACAGTTTTGGGTTAGGGATAAAAACCAGTCATCTGCCGAAGTAGATTTGGTTTATTATTATAATGGAAAAGTTATTCCAATAGAGATAAAATCGGGTAAAATCGGGAAATTGCGTTCTCTATTAGGTTTTATGGATCAATGCAGCCATCATTATGCAATTCGAATTTATGCCGGAAAATTTGAAGTACAGCGTATAGAAACATCCCTCTCAAAACCTTTTTACCTGATGAATTTACCTTATTTTCTTGGTACAAAAATTCCGGAGTATATCAAATGGTTTACGGAGCAATATTAGGTAGCTAAAGACAGATACAATTGTAGTTGCAATTATTGCCTAAAGCTATGACTTACTACAAATTTCCTCAGCAGAATTTATGGGGGTAAGTCAAATGATGAATTGGTCTATATTATCGGCAATGAGGGTATGAAAGTTAATCTGGCAGATTACTTGACGTTAGACCCATAGTTTACAATTAGATAAAAAAAATTCATTTATCTTATCATTAAAAGAGAAATATTTAACTTAATTTTATGCCGAATAAACATATTATTCTGTTTTAAAACAATCATATATATGTCTTTATCTTTAATTGTATTTGGCCTTTTGGCTTGTATTGCCGGTGCGCTTGCAGCAGCAAATTTTGTAATAGAAAAATTACCCAATTCGAAGGCTTATATCGAAAAAATGATTCCTTATCAGGCAATTGTAGGTGTTGTGGCAATGATTTTATCGGTTTTGAAACTTTTAGATGCATTTACAATTAAAGCAGATTTTTTTACCCTACTGATAAATTTCAGCTGTATTGCCTCCACTGCAATAGTGGGTTTTCTGCTCGGTTTCCCTATGGTGCAGCAGTTTATGGCAAATGACGAAAGTTCGAAGGCAAAGGCCGAGAATGTCCGTAAAAAATTGTCCCCCTATCAGGTGATTGCCGGACTCGTGGCACTTGGCACAGGTGCTTATATACTCATTTATGGAGTCATACCTAAATAATCGCATCTAACCGAGAACGATCATTAGACATACTAAAAGCCCTTATATACTGGTCTTTTTTCATGTGGAAAGCTCAATCGGTATAAATTGTACATAAGCATAAAATCAATGCCGTTTCCGTAGTAATCGTCTTGATAAGGATACCATTCTACAATACGGTTCCCTGTAATTTCTTCCCGATGATGTACAAAATCCGCATCGCAATCAATGTTCGTTTGGGGATAATCGCCATTGTAACAGTCCGATTTTTTAGTCGCAGGAATACAATTTCCCTTAGTACCGTATGAAAGTAACATTTGTTGCATAATTGGCAAATACTGATCGTAGGCAAAATTGTGCTTTTTCGATGCAACTTTCATATCAAATTCCCTAATATCATGCAACTGCATTCTGCAAAGTGCATAGAATGGTTCTATCCATGGTGCGTAATCTTTTCCGTCTTTTATTGAATTTTCAAGCGGGATTCTCTCAGGATTTGCGATGGCTAGTAACATATGATAAAAGCTGAAATTCATCCGCCTTTTTTCATTGGCCCCCGAACGGTTTACAATCAAAGGTTTTTCGCCCAGAATAAATCCCTGAACCAATAAAGTACTGAAATTAAAAAAGCTACCGCTGCAGATTTTCTCATCACAGATGTAATTCAAAGCAGCGCAAATCCCATATTTTGTAAAACGCCAATCATATCCGCAACTGTTCACTCCTGCATAACTTTCGGGGCGACCCAGACAGGGCGGTGAATAAAAAGCATCGGCAGAGGCTGTGAGCGATTGGGCAGTTTTTTTGGTCATCTCAATAATATTATGCCTGCCCTCGGGGCTATCATGAACCGCATCTTCATCGACAAATTTTTTCACAAAAGCAAGCCCAAAGAGCATTCCGATAACCTGGTCCTGACTGAAATACTTTTCTGCGTGAATTTCGGGAGCTGTTTTTTCGGGAGCAACTGGAGATAAAAGTCCCAATGGCGCATCCGATTCGCTATATCCACACAAAGGATGCATCTGACAACACAACTGGCTCGGCGCATAAATATTCATTACATCGGGCACTCCGTTTGGCTCATCAGCACAGCGGTAACCCGGTCGATTTTCAGGTATTTTACCATATACATCAGTTGCTGGAGGATTCAACAGCCCATATTTCTTAGTTCCGACTCCTTTTTCATGAAAGTTTCTCCAAAAAAAATAAGGCACATCGCAACGAATGGCAATACCTGAATATCCACTCAGGTCCGATTGCCATGCTCGTTTACATTCAAAATCGGACCTTACTGAAAGGTACTGTTCAATCCAGCGATTTGCAGTCATATTTAATCTTCTGTAAGCCTGTA